>NZ_JAVJUO010000125.1:0-38231 GCF_040220555.1 Coleofasciculus sp. C1-SOL-03 | reverse complement strand
GGTGGTGATGGATTTCGGATGGACAGGGACATTAACGGCGCCCGTGGGATTTTCCTACGGGCTTTGGGAGATATCCCCTCTCTAAGAGCTTGTCTTTTAGAGTGCATTGTTAGCATAAGTTAGCAAAATTATATCGGAAAGCTATGACAGTTTTAGAACGAGTACAGGAGATGTTTGATTACCTCTGGGGAGGCGTCAAGCGAATTTTTGGCGCTAACGATGATGAATATCCAGATACAGGTGTTCAACCCTTTGAAGGCGATCGCCCCAAGGAACGGCGATAAATTACCAAGTACAGGTTTAATATAGCCATCCTGTTTGAGTTGTGAAATGCTATATGCTCAGATCCCCGACTTCTTCAAGAAGTCGGGGATCTTGTCCTCATTCAGTTATCGGTGAGCAAGGTCGGGTGTTGTTGTTCCGTTAATGGTGGGGAGGTCGGGTTTTGTTGTTCCATTAATGGTGGGGAGGGCGGGTTTTGTTGTTCCATTATTGGTGAATATTTGAATTGAGTCCCTAAACCCGCCCCTACAATTGTGCCAAACCCAGACCCTACCGTGTCTAAAGGGAAACCAGACAATGGATTTAATCCCTAACTTTAGTTACTAAACTGACGCTCTAGACAGTCTCCCCAAAATTTCACTTTTCAAGACATCCTGCTGTTGATTACTTTGAACAATAACGGCGACTTGATTATTGAATATCTCCATATATCGGCGATCGCGTTCATTAAAACTGGTCTTAAAATAATCAGGGACATCAAGACAATCAGCCGGGTGATCCTCTGGGAAATTCCCCCGTTTGCGCTTGTTGAGTAACTGCGTCACCCCCAATAACTCTCCATCGCGACTTACAACAGGCATACAGAGTAAACTATAGGTGCGATATCCGGTGGCTAGATCCATTTGTTTGGCGTGTAATGCGCCATCATGGTCATACAAGTCATAGGGAATCATCATTAGTTTACCAGATGCTGCCACTTGACCCGCAAACCCCATACCAATTTCACAGCGAATTTCACCCACACCAGGAAGTTCAGTCCATAAGTCACCGTGTTGACGGTTAACTAACCACAGGATACTGCGATCAGCATTGGTCAACGTTTGCGCCGCATCCATGACTTTTTGCAGAATTTCCTGAGATGTCCAATTCCCTTGACTAATCGAACTAATCGCTAACCATAACGCATCGATCGCTTGGCGTCCCTGAATAATCCGCATTTCTCGATAAAAGGATTGTACGCCTTCCAGAATCGGCAGAATTGAGGGGATAGATTGAGCTAATTGCTTTTCATCGGCTTTGCGAAACCCTTTAGGGTCAAGGCGTTCAGATAACGGTGTGCCGCGATCGCTCCCCGGTTTAAGTTTATTAATTGATTCAATCAATGCGACCACATTTTGCTGCGAATTGACAATAGGATAGACTAAATGACTATGAATCAGATACTCCTGAAATTTAGGCGTAGCCGTTTGCAGTAATGTCGAGAGGCTGGGATGCTTCGGATTAACTCGCTGTCGCGTTGGTTTACCACCAGAGGCTAATGAGTTCTCAGTCGTAAGCTGAACTTCCCTTAATTTTCCGGTTTGATCATCGACAATTAACGACCAAAACTCCTGGTTGTCGCTGTTAAAGACAAAAATTGTCGTCCGTTCAGTATCCAAGGTCTTGGTCACTGATTGGGCAATAAAGTTTAGCATATTATGCATAACTTCATCGCTATGATTGCCTACCGCTTGATTCAGCATCACCAGAGTATTGTGAACCCCTTCCTTGGGTTGAATTTGGGCAAACTGCTTTAAGGTTTCATGGGTTTTGGCATATTGTAAGATCACCCCTACTCGCTCATTAAACACTTGCATCGATTGGCAGTCATGCTCATCAAAACTGGCTTGAAATTGTTCAGGTGGTTGGGGCCAATTGTCGGGTTGATAGGCGGGAAATTGTCCCGACTTGCGTTTATTTACCAATTGGGTGACACCAATTAATTCACCATCCGCGTTAAAAACAGGCATACAGAGTAAGCTACAGGTGCGATATCCTGTAGTGCGGTCAAATTTGCGCGAATTCGTCGCATCGGGATGATCATAGAGGTCAAAGGGAATATTCAACGGTTGACCCGTTTTCGCCACCTTACCCACAAATCCGACACCGACAGGAACGTGCATTTGAGTTAAGGAACCATCCGCTTGGGGAATTTTCGTCCATAAATCATGGCGATCGCGATCCAAAAGCCATAAGGTACTGCGGTCAGCATTCATCAGTTTCTTCGCCGCATCCATGATTCGTGGCAGGATTTCTTGAATGTCTAAACTACTTTTATCCAGGGAACGAGTGGCTTCGGCTAACGCAGCGGTGGCTCGCAGTTTTTTCGTGGCTCGATAACAGGATTGACAGCTTTCCACAATGCGGCGGATGGCGGGAACAAATTCGGATAACTGCTTTTGATCGCGTTGACTAAAGCCGTGGCGATTAATTAACCAATGTCCCTGATTAGCGGAGTTTTTGGGACGCTTTAATTTGTTAAGTAATTGAATAACTGCAATAACTTGATCGTTATCATTAACGATTGGTAATGCCAAGACATTATAGGTATAATAGTTATATTTATCGTCATAGGCTTTAACTAAATCAGACCGTGCATCTTGGTAAACATTCGAGCGAATATTAATGGATTTTCGCGTTTTTGCCACTTTCCCGGCAATGCCTTCCCCTAATCGTACCTGAATATCCAGGAATTCACTGCCTTCGTTTTCTGCCACGACTGACCACAGTTCCGTTTTATCTTCATTGAGTAAAAAGATGGTGGCGCGATCGGCGCTGAGTAACTCACCAATGCGTAACGTTACATCTCGCAACACCTCATACAACGCCTGTGCCGAATCTCTGCCATCGGCGACACAAGCCAGTTGAGACACTAATAGTTTTCGCTCCAGTTCAGCCAGGGTTTTCTGGAATTTTGAATGCTGGGGTTCCGGTTCTAACGCGGCTAGGTGCTTTTTCACCCAACTGGGATTAAAAACTGCGCGATAAATGCGATTATGAACGTTTAAAAATCCGCCTTGTTTGACGACTAATCCTGATAATCGCAGTTCCATTTGTTCAGAACTATCATCTGCCATAATTTCTGCGTATCGATGGGAATTCCCAAAATCAGATATCCCTTGAATGGCAGTGGAATGAGACGAAGATAGGATTGTTTGGTAAAGTTTTAACAGGGGACGACTGCGTTGTTCATTTCTGAGTAAGCGATCGCGAATGGTGCGTAAATGTTCCGGTTCATCATGGCTTTCCCAGTTTTCTAGAATGCGCGATCGCACCAGTTGCTCAACCCAGTGAGATTCTTGTCCTAAGGGAGGTGCATCCTCAGCCTCGACAATCAGTTTGCAGAGTTTCTGGGTTAAAAAGGGTTGTCCCTGAGTCCAACTGAGTACCGCTTTCATCAGTTCCTGAGAATTAGCAGATTTAACCGTTAACCCTTGGGTAATCGGTTCTGCTTCCTCTAACCGAAAACCCGTTAGTTCAATCGCTTCTCCACAGTTGAAGGGAAGACTATAGGCTTGAGAACGAATTAAATCCGTCGGTGAGGCTACCCCTAAAATCGCAAAGGTGAGGCGGTTATATTCCGGTTGATCAGCGCGATTATTGTGACAAGCGCGAATTAAACCAAAAAAGTCATTCACAGAAAAGGGTAAGCGCAGCACACTATCGACTTCATCGACAAAGATAATTATTTTTTTACCCAAAAGTGATTCATGTTTAAGGAGAACATCTTTAATAAATCGGACTAATCCTTGGGTACTGGACAGGGTTTCATAGTTGCTCCACCAGCTATCAAAATCACCAATTTTATCCAGGAGCTGAAAACTATCAGCTAGGGTATAGGTAATACTACCATAAAATTCACTTGGCGTAATATCGGGACTAATAATTTCAGTTAAATCAATTGCAGCACAAGCCATTCCTTCTGACTGGAGTCGCGTCATGGTTTGCACCCGCAAGCTGGATTTGCCCATCTGTCGAGAATTGAGAACATAACAAAAGAGACCAGCTTTTAAGGCATTATAGAGAGCGCGATCGGCTTGTCGCCAAACATAAGTGGGGGCATCAGCGGGGAGACTCCCACCGACTTTATATTCATACATGGTCTACTGAATAAGTCTTGTTGTGGGGGTAGGATGCAAGGGAAGCATGTTCCAGACGTGCCATGGCACTATGGCAAGCTGGGGGAGCAAACTTCGAGTATTCTTTGGTGAATCCTCGATAAATCCATAATAATTTGTTGAAGCATAGTTTCTCAAGCGATTTATTTGTCTAGGCATCCTGCTACTGTCCCCAATAAAGATAATACAATCGTTTTATGTCCAATAAATGAGAAGGTGGAGAATTTTATTGAATGGAGCCAACCCAGTTAAATGACTACTGGCAAACCTCTAATTTTTCTAAGGCTTTAGGATGAGTAACAAAGTAATAGTTGAGCCAATTGCAGCCTCGAGAGAGTATTTCATTTAATCCCTCAACCCGCCACTTCTTGGCGATGCCATCATTGGATGCAGTGGCAAGGTACTTGCCGTCGGGGCTAAAACTGACACTCGTTACGGCACTCCGATGTCCCTTAAATTCTGCTAGCGGGTTGCCCGATAAATCCCACAACCGGGCAGTACCATCCTCACCAGCCGTGGCAATGTATTCTCCATTCGGGCTAAAACTCACACTTCTTACCCAACCCTGATGTCCCTTAAATTCCGCAAGCGGGTTGCCCGATAAATCCCATAATCGCGCGGTACCATCATGACTAGCCGTGGCGATGTATTCTCCATTCGGGCTAAAGCTGACATTGGTTATCCAGTCTTGATGCCCCTTAAATCCCGTTAGCGGGTTACCCGATAAGTTCCAGAATCGAACCGTGCCATCCTCACCAGCCGTGGCGATATACTGGTCATTCGGGCTAAAACTGACACTAGTTACCCAGCCTTGATGCCCTTTGAATTCAGCTTTTTGCTTGCCCGATAAGTCCCACAGTCGGGCAGTACCATCTGATGAAGCGGTAGCAATGTATTGCCCATTGGGGCTAAAGCTAACACTGGTTAACCAGTCCTGATGTCCCTTGAATTCGGCTTTTTGCTTGCCAGACAAATCCCACAATCGCGCCGTACCATCCTCCCCAGCCGTGGCAATGTATTCTCCATTGGGGCTAAAATTGACACTGGTTACCCAACCCTGATGTCCCTTGAATTCAGCTTTGTGATTACCAGACAAGTCCCACAGTCGGGCAGTGCCATCCGATGAAGCGGTAGCAATGTATTGCCTATTGGGGCTAAAGCTAACACTGGTTAACCAGCTCTGATGTCCCCTAAATTCGGCTTTTTGGTGGCTAAACAAATCCCACAACCGAACAATACCGCCCTCACTAGCTGTGGCAAGGTACTCACCATTGGGACTAAAACTAACACTGGTTACCCAACCCTGATGCCCCTTCAACTCAGCGATTTGATTGCCAGACAAGTCCCACAACCGGGTAGTGCTATCGTCATGGGCAGTGGCAATATACTCACCATTGGGGCTAAAATCGACACTCAAGACTACGCCCTGAACTCCCCCTTGAAATTCCACGAGCTGCTTCCCCGATAAATTCCACAATCGGGCAGTACCGTCAGCCGAAGCCGTCGCCAGATACTCACCATTGGGGCTAAAACTCACACTCAAGACTTTACCTTGATGCCCCCCGAATTCCATTAACTGTTTCCCCGATAAATTCCACAATCGGGCGGTACCATCCTCTCCAGCCGTGGCGATGTATTCTCCATTGGGGCTAAAGCTGACACTCCAGACTTGACCTTGATGCTGGTTGAATTCGACAAGCTGTTTCCCCGATAAATCCCACAACCGGGCAGTACCGTCTTCCCCAGCCGTGGCGATGTATTCTCCATTGGGGCTAAAGCTGACACTCCAGACTTGACCTTGATGCTGGTTGAATTCGACAAGCTGTTTCCCCGATAAATCCCACAACCGGGCAGTACCATCCTCCCCAGCCGTGGCGACGGATTCACCATTGGGGCTAAAACTGACATGGGTTACCCAACCCTGATGTCCCTTTAATTCAGCTTTTTGATTGCCAAATAAGTCCCACAGTCGGGCGGTGCCATCCGATGAAGCCGTCGCCATGTACTTACTATTCGGACTAAAACTGACATGCCATATTCGGCGCTGATGCCCTTTGATTTGATTCCTTTCTCGAATGTTGTTGAGAATTTGTTGTAGGGTAACAACGGGGCGGGTGGTGAGATAATCTTGGGGGAGGCGACTATCTTGTGCTTGCTTTTGTAAGGCTTGCCCTGCTTCCATGGCTAAGAGTAACCCTTCTAGTTCGCCACCCATACCCTCAAACCGTTGCAAGGCTTGCAAACTGACCCGTTCGAGTCGAGTACTTTCCATCGTCTGTTTTAGTTCTCTAATCACTAAGTTGACGACGATTCCTGCAACCGTTGCGCTAAATAAAGAAACGAACAGGATGCCCAAGCCCATGCGAATCGTGCGTTGGGCTTTATGTGTCGCCTCAACCAATATCTGATTTGCCTGTTCTGCTGCCTCCTTTTGCTTTCTCTGTGCCTGCAAAGCCATTCGTTTGTCCAATTCTTGGCTAGCCGCTAAGAAGTGATAATCGCGATCGCTTAAACTTTTATTCGCTGCCCACGCCAATGCTTTTTGCAATGCCTGCCCCTGCAACAACCCTGATTCATCTTGACGATTTGATCCCTCCCAGGCAGTAATCCCCTGACTATAGGGTCGCATAGAGACTAATTCTTTCTCCACCCAACTTTGGTTAAAAACTGCCTCATAAATAGGGTTATAAATTCTTAAATACCCCTGCTGGCTGACGACTAACCCCGATAGCCGCAACTCCACTTGTGCGGAACTATCATTAGCAGAAATTTCTCCTTGCTGTAAGATTTGCTGATACAATCCCAACAGCCTGCCTGCCCGTTGCTCATTGGAGAGGAGGCGATCGCGGATTGTTTTTAAATGTTCCGGTTCATCCCAGGCTTCCCAATTCTCAACAATATGCGATTGTACCAACTGTTCCACCCACTCTTTCTCCCCCTGGTTCAGGAGAGTGGGGGAATCTCCACCAGCGTTGCGGACAATTTGACATAATTTCTGGGTGAGAAACGGTTGTCCACCTGTCCAAGCCAATACCTCGGTTAATACCCTTTCCGGATTTTCTACATTCTCGGCTAATCCTTGAGTTAAAGCTAACTTGGCTTCCGCTAGAGTAAATCCCGTCAGCTCAATTGCCCGACCAATATTAAACGGCGTCCGCTGTTTATCCGCAATCAAATCCGATGGTGTTGCTACTCCCAACAGACAAAAGGTGAGGCGTTGGTAGTCGGGATTATCTACCCGTTGGTTATAGCAAGCCCGGATAAACGCAAAACGGAACGTATAAAAATGGATTGCTTCCCACCAATGGAATTGCCACGTTTGATGGATTCAATGATTATGTAGACGTTCCGGATAATGCTACTCTAGACTTCGGAACCGCTGATTTATTGGTTAGCGCTCGGATCAAAACTACGTCCCGCCAGCTTGATGTAATCGTTGACAAAAGAGTCGAACAATCAGGACCAGTTCAGGGATTCGTATTTTTCCTAGGTCAGGGCAATTTGGGGTTTCAACTGGCTGATGGAAACGGCTGGACAAACTATGGCAGCAATGCCTTCGTTGCTGATGGCGAATGGCATGATATTGCGGTCACAGTTGACCGAGATAAAACAGATGGGGGTCAGTTTTATCTTGATGGGATGTTGGCAGGCACTTTTAATCCAACGGGACGACAAGGTTCTCTGAATAACTCGATTGATTTGACAATTGGCAGACGTTCTGACTCTTCAAATTTAGGGTCTTTCACAGGCAGTCTTGATAATGTTTGTGTAGCTCAAGGCACAGATTTATCGGTGTGTGAGAAAAAATCTGTTCCTGAACCCAGTTCTTTACTGGGTATAGTAGCCTTGGGAACGTTTGGCGCTATTTTGCCCCAACTAGGAAAACGAATCAGAAAGACAAGGTAAACCCAAGACGATATGGGTTATTGGTGTCAACTTACAGCGCTTTTCAAGTAAGTGAAGTACACAGGCAGATCCCCGACTTCTTGGAGAAGTCGGGGATCTTGCTTAGAAGTAAGCTGACAAATCTCCAATACCTTGAGACAGATCCTTCCCTAACCTTCCCCTTATCAAGGGAGGTAACTGGGAGGGAACTCGAATGGTTTTAGTTTCCCCCATCAGGTACTCGAAAAGTTTAATGATTCATCCCATCTCCCTATTTTAGAGTGCTACTCTATAGTCGGATTCCGGATAATTTATAATATATAATTCGCTGAAAATATTGCCGATATAACTGACAACGGGGCATGACGCGATCGCGCTGTCGCTGAATCAGTCCCATACTGTATAATTGATACGCCTGCATGGGTTCGATTTGCACGGGTTCGGTGGCACTGACAACTTGTTTGAGGGCGGTGGCTAATTCCGCATTTTCTCTGAGCATTCCCCAATGTCGGCGCAAATGTACCTCATAGATTCCTGCTTCTGTTGGCGCATCTTGCAATAATTGGGAGAGCATTACATCCTGATGGGCTAAGTGATAAAGTCCCAATCTGACTAAATACGGATGTCCCCCTACCATCGCCATTAACTGTAGAACTTGCGTCTCATCCCAATCCAGTTGATAGCGTTGAGCTAAATTGGCGACTTGTTGCGGGGTAAACTCTGGCAATTCTACAGGTAATCCCACATTAAACGGCGATTGATTAATATCCAACGGTCCATAATCTTCCGTTGAATGTGCCACGACTAATCGCAATTCTTCCCAACTATCAACCGTCTTGGCTTCTTCATGCCAACTGCGTAACATGGGAAAGAATCCTTGTGCAATATCGGGGAACTGAAACACCCGATCCGCTTCATCTAATGCCAAAACTAAAGGTGAATCTAGTTGTTCTAATAAATGATCTTGGATGTAAGTTGTACAATTAACAATACTACCCCGATCCTGATCCCAATACTCATCCAGTTGAGCATCAAGTTTAAGTTTAGAACTGATACAGACACACAACCAGCGCAAAAAGCGATTCAGACTGCTAAAGACTTCTGCCTCAGCTTGCAGCAAATTTAACCGTACTGTGGCATAACCCTGTTGTTCGGCATAGTCTAAAATCCGGTCTAGCAGCGACGTTTTACCCATTTGCCGAGGTGCTTTAATCCGAATCAGCGCCCCAGCTTGACGAATTGTCTGATAACAACGCTCCTCAATGGGAGGGCGTTCTATATAAAATTGAGAATTGAGTTCCACTGGGCCATTGGGTAGTTTCCCAAGAAGGGCGGGTTTAGTTAAGTTAGAGGTTGTCTCCAAAATGTTATCAGTAAAACCCGCCCCTACAACCCCGCGCTTCTGTTCCCGTGGCTGCACACCCGTAGTTACAGAAGGCGGTGGTGATGCACTAGGGGCGACTTGTTTGGACTTTTCAGGGCGGCGACGTTCCCACTCTAGGTTGAACCGTTGCATAATCGCCTCTTTATCGTACCGTTTGTGCCAGAGTTTCAGGGTAAAGTGCCAATCATGCAACCCTTTCTTTCCGGGACGATTATCTTCCAGAATCTCGACAAAATCTGCCAGCCGTTTCAGCGCTTCTTTAATTTGTTCGCTATTTAATTTGCCTTCATAGGGATCTAAGGATGTCAGTTCCTGGAGAAATCGCACCTTTGTTCTCACAACTAACTGATTCTCACTTTGCCAGTTGACCTTTATCTGTAGATGTTCTGTATTCTCCCACTCGTCATTAGCGTAAGCCAGCAACGCTTCTAACAGGCGCTTTGCCCGTTTTTTCGCTTGAGGTCCATAGTTTGGTCTAGCCATCGACAAGTCCCACCCGGTAAAAAAGTTAGGGGATTCCCCGAAGTTGAACAACGTCCCCTAACGGTTTATCCCCCATTGTAGATAAAATCTAGCTACCAGCATAGGTAGCTGAGTTGAGGGTAGTTCCCCCCGTTGGTAGTAGGCACTTTAGTGCCTCAAGCACCCCAACACTGCCACGGATAAGATCAATCTCCCTACCCTTAATCTGTCATTGGAGAACGGAGCGACAGCGGAGCGAAGAATCTGGAGAGATGCTTCACTCGCATTCCTTAGCGCCGCTCAGGACTACGCGAACCATGACATCAGCTCAGATTGTGACCGTGTGCAGTATAGCTGTTGGAATTCTAATACCGTTTCACTTTTACTTTGTCCCCAATAATTCCCTCAGTAGAGAGTTGACAAAATTCGCTTCATGATATTTTTCTAGGGAATTGGTAAAATTTGCGTTTTTTAGAGCAATCTCATCATCGACAAGTCAAATTCGGCAATAAAGTTGGGGGAATCCCCTAATTCAGCGACTTCCCCTAACTGTTTATCCCCCACTTTTGAATTAACTTAAATCAAGGAGAAAAAAATGTCAACAATCGACCTCATTAGCGCAAATAAAAATGAAGAATTTCACAATATTTTTAGTGAAAGCATTGACTCATTGTTCACTAATTTATCAGAGGATGTTGAGGAATCTATCGCTGGCGGAGGTGGAACCTGCCATGCCTCTGCGGTTCAAAGTGTCGCATTCGGTTTCGGTTTCTAGAAAATGGTAATTAAAAGTGACGTCTTTGTTGGCTAATTTTAGACAGAGTTTTTAATAAAAAATACTTCTGTTTAAATACTCCTTTAAATTGACGTCACGGTTTGAATAAACCTGTTTGTTCTAGTCTATCTTAATGACATATTTAATTATCCTAGTTTAATTGGTTAAATGCAAATGCAAACGCAAACCAACTTATCCTGGGATAATTACAGAATTTTTCTTACTGAAAATTCTATAAACTAATGTAAAAATTTAGATCACAATAATGGTCAATTATAATACATTTTTGCATGGATATAACCTTGAAGTAAAAGCAGATGGAAAATGCAGTCCTATGGGTAGTCCACCTGCAACTTTAGGGCAGTTTCCTCTGCGTCATCCTTATCGATTCTACCGATTTCTATGTGATTTGGACGACCTAGTGGAATCTGTATCAGATGACTTAGAACGGATACGGATCGCAGCAGTGCTAACTAGACATTTCCTAACACAAGCGACCTGGATAACTGAAACCTGTCCAGTTCCCGATCAAGACCAGCGTGTTGCTGGCAAGTCGCTTTACGGTGAGCCTGGTTATCCTTTTATCATACAGGTAGTTGCTTGGTTACCACAAAGATCTCCCGTACATAATCATGCTAACTGGAGTATTGTTGGATACTTGGGAGACGAAATGGCAGGTTGCGAACACAATTCCTTTTGGTGTCGCCAAGACGATGGCTTAAAAAAGGGTCACGCCATCATTAAGAAAGCTAGTCAGCAGATCTTAAAGCCTGGGGACATTATCGGTTTTACTCCAGATGCTATCCATAGTATCGTGTCAATTCCTTGTGAAAAAGGAATTGACTCAAAACCAACCTATACATTCAACATATTTGGTGAAACTGATTTTAGCCAGCGTTATGAGTTCGATCCACTCAATAATACTTTAAAAAAATTTTAAAGAGGAAAGTAAATCACTGCCATGCCTGCTACTGACTCACCGACCTATAAAACTGCACTCGAACACTACTATGCTAGACGTTTAGTTGAAGCTGAACGACTGCGGCACAAGTTTTAGCATCAATCTATTTTTTTCAATGAAATACTATAACATTTTGCCGCAAAATGAAGAAGATTGCGGTGCAGCTTGTCTGGCTTCTATTTCCAAATATTATGGACGCATATTTACCATTCACCGTATCCGCGAAGCCGTAGGTACTAGACAACAAGGAACCACATTATTAGGTCTCAAACGCGGCGCAAAATCACTTGGTTTCAATGCTCGTTCTGTAACAGCATCATCGGCAATTTTAGACCGAATAAATCAAGCTATTCTACCAACAATTATCCACTGGAAAGGCTATCATTGGGTCGTTTTGTACGGAAAACGGCGCAATAAATACGTCATCGCTGACCCGGCTGTAGGTATCCGGTATCTGGAGAAAAAGTGGCTCCTAGAGGCATGGACAGATGGAGTTATGCTCCTACTTGAACCCGACCCAGTTCGTTTTTTTAGCCAACCGGATGAAAAAGAGAAAATTGGCGGATTGGGACGCTTCCTGAAGCGCGTCTGGCCCTATCGCCACCTTGTTGCCCAAACGTTCCTTCTCAACTCTGTTGTCGGTTTGATCGCCCTTACTTCCCCTTTCATGCTGCAAATTCTTACCGATGACGTGCTGCTGCGAGGGGATACCCAGATGCTTACTAGGATAGCGATCGCTATCATTGTCATGAACCTTGTCAGCAGCAGCCTCGAACTGATTCAGTCTAACCTCATCGCCCACTTTGCCCAACGCCTAGAATTAGGACTCATCCTCGAATTCGCTAGGGCAATCCTGCACCTCCCTCTGAATTACTACGAATCCCGCCGCAGCGGCGAAATTGCTAGCAGACTGGGAGATATCCAAGTTATTAACCAATTAGTTGCTCAAGTCCTTGTCAGTCTACCAAGTCAATTTTTTGTCGCCTTAATTTCCTTGGGGTTCATGCTGTTTTATAGCTTGAAAATTACCGCAGTTGCTGGAACGGACAACGACAACGATTAGCCATCGCCAGAGCCATTGTTAATGATCCAGCCGTGCTGATTTTAGATGAATCCACAGGTGCGCTTGATCCCGTGAGTGAAACGGACGTTTTGGAGCGATTACTGCACCACAGAAATGGAAAAACGACGATTATGATTAGCCACCGTCCCCGCGTGATTCAGCGTGCGGATTGGATAGTTTTGCTCGAACAAGGGAAATTAAAACAGCAAGGTTCGGTGGAAGCGTTACGCCATCAATCGGGAGAGCATTTGGACTTTTTAATTCCGTAGATGACTGTTCATGAATATCTGTGTAAGTTTAAGCGCAAACTTTTACCGATTTTTGTTTCCAGTGGCACGCTTCGTGCCGACTACGAACAAGTTTGTAGTCAGCGCTTGAGCGCTGATGGCACGCTTCGTGCCTACTACGAACACTTCTAATCGAGTTTATCATTTATTATTCCTATGGTTAGTACCCCTCAACAGGATTTTTTGCCCCCCATTCAAGAGAATGAGTTTCTACCCCCAATTAGCCGCTGGAGTACCCTGGGTGGACTGTTTATTGTCGGTTCCATGGGAGTTGCGATCGCACTCGCTTCTGTGTTCAAGTATAATGTTACGGTCAAAGCGGCTGCCAATGTCCGTCCGGCTGGTGAATTGCGTTTGGTGCAAGCGACGACAGAAGGTCAGGTAACGGGCATTTTTGTCAAGGAAAACCAACCGATAAACAAAGGAGATGTGATTGCGGCTATCGACGACTCCCGCCTACAAACCCAAAAAAGGAATGTGCAAAGCAGTATTCAACAAGCTCAGTTACAACTCACTCAAATCAATGCCCAAATTCGTGCCATTGATAGCCAAATTTTAGCAGAAACTGACCGCATTAACGGTGCTGTTACCTCGGCTGAAGCTGAATTAACTCGCCGCCGTCGGGATTATCAGGATCAACAAATTACTACCACCGCAGATGTTGCAGAAGCCGAGGCGAATGTCAGATTATCTCAGGAAGAATTGCAAAAAGCCCAAGCCCAGTTACAATCAGCCCAAGCTAATCTAAACTCAACAATAGCTGCATTAAATGCTGCCCAGGCGAAGTTTAAGCGATATCAACCCATCGCCGAATTGGGCGCCCTTTCTCAGAACCAATTAGAGGAGTCTTTCCAGTCCTTAATCCGGCGCAAGGACATTTCTTTGATCGCCACCCGTTGATTGTTCCTTTGATCCTGCGCTGCGTAGGTTGTCCCCGTGCCTCCCTGACCCAGGATAGTTACGATCTGATACCGTTGGGCAATGATATCACCAGGCTGATGCGATCGCTCCATACCAAACTGCCAGAATTGATATCTTGATTATAAAATCGTCATTGGTTATTGGTTATTGGTCATTCGTCTCAAATCTAAACGACAAGAGGGCGGGTTTTGTTGATAAGTTATATCATGTCCGCCGAAATAACCGTAATATCCTTCTTCCTTGCAACCTTCCTCCTTCCCTTCTGCCCTAGAGCCTTCTGTCCTCTGCCTTGTCTCCACCTAAATGTGAGTATTCAACCGGACATAATATCATTGGTCATTTGTCCTTGGTTGAGTTTTCCGAGGCTATAGTTGACGCTAAACGCTTGGCGAGGTCAACAATATCGTCTTTCCGGGCAATTTGGTCGCGCCAGTCTTGGGGAATTTGTTCGACACCATAATACAGTCCAGCTAATCCGCCTGTAATCGCCGCCGTGGTATCGGTATCACTGCCTAAATTAACGGCTTTTAACACGGATTGTGCATAAGAGGTATTGGTTAAAAAACACCAAAGCGCGGCTTCTAAGCTATGAACAACATAACCACTCGATTGAATTGCCTCTATGGGAAACTGGGCGATTTCTCCATCGAAGACTCTAGCAAAATTATCGAGTTCTGAGGTATAAGGGGGTTGATTGTAGATCTCCTGAATCCTTTGAATTCCTTTAAAATAAGCCGTAGCTGGATCATCCCCTGTCAATAATCGAATCGCTATACTGATATAAATCCCACATGCCATCTGAGAACGGAGATGGGCATGAGTAATGCTAGAAACTTGATGCACTCGTTTAATTAATTCCGGGAATTCTAGGGATTGATAATAAAAAGCCATGGGTAAAATTCGCATCAATGACCCATTGCCATTACTCCGTTCATCCCGACTCCCGGATTCCAAGGGGGAAACCTGATCCCAACGCAGGCGACGCAGGGCGGATGCTGTCGTCATGCCAATATCAAAAACCGTTCCATGAGGTGTCCAATAGGCTTGATCATGCCACAGACAAAACGATTGTGCGATCGCGTCGAGGGAAAATCCCTGACAGAGGCTTTCGGCTAAACAGAAGGTGAGAGAACTGTCATCGGACCAAGTTCCTGGAGGCTGATTATAGGTTCCATAACCCTGCATAGTCGTAACAGGCGATCGCATCCGTTCCTCCCTGGTGGTAAATTCCACAGGTACACCCAACGCATCGCCCACACAGACTCCCAAGAGTCCAGCGAGGACTTGAGATTGGTTGGTTTCCATAAACAATTTCTCCCCACTTGAGACAGTAAAAAAAAGGTGGGCATAGCCCACCCGAAAACGATGACAAATAACAAATGATCCTTTACCAGCTTAACGGTTATTGTGCGACTCAAAATTGAACGCTTCCGAATCCAACGATTCGCGATCGCCTACCATGGATCGAATCCCCTCAATCGTAGCCGGAATCGCACGGGGGTCCATAAACATCACCTTGCTACTATCGCTACTGCCAATCTCTTTACCCATATCCAGATAATTCTGTGCCAGTAAGAACTGTAGGGCATCACGGGCAACAGGATCACTCTTGAGTGTCTTCGCCACAATTTGCAGCGCCTCTGAGGTGGCTTGCGCCTTGAGAACGGACTGCTGGCGTTCGGCTTGGGCTTTGAGGACAATCGCCTTTTGTTGCGCCTCTGCGTCTAAAATCGCCGCCTTTTGTCGCGCCTCTGCATCGAGGACTTGGGCTTCGGCTTTCCCTTTGGCACTATTAACCGCTGAATCCCGTTCCCCTTCCGAAGTCAGAATTGCCGCCCGTTTGCGTCGTTCCGCCGACATCTGCAACTCCATTGAGTCTTGCACCGCCTTCGAGGGGACAATATCGCGCAGTTCCACCCGTGTCACTTTCACACCCCAGGGATCAGTGGAGATATCCAATTCCCGCAGCAGAATTTCATTAATTTCCGATCGCGCCGTAAAGGTTTGATCCAGTTCCAGTTTGCCCATTTCTGAACGAATCTGCGTCAGCACCAAGTTCACCATGGCGGCTTGCAGATTCTCAACCTTGTAATAGGCTTTTTCCATATCCATGATCCGCCAATAGACCACGGCATCGACGCTAATGGAAACATTATCACGGGTAATACATTGTTGGGCAGGAATGTCAAGTACTTTTTCCCGAATCGTTTCGGTGAAAACCATGCGATCCAGAATTGGCACCATAATATTCAATCCCGGTTCCAGCTTTTTACCACTGTATTTCCCCAAGCGTTCCACTAACGCTTCATTCCCTTGATTAACAATCTTAATCGAGCTAGCAATCCCGGAACCGCCAAGCACCAAAATAATCAGCCAAGCGAATGGATTCATGGTATTACCTCCTAAAAGTTTGATACTATGCCACCAGCTAAGAGTAGCCAGTGTTGTTCAAATGGAAAATTTAAAGTAAGAGATTCTGGGGAACGACAATGAGTGTGTTACCTTGACGGCGGACAACGTATACCTTTTGGTTGGGTTCAATCACCGCCGTCTCATCATCACACCGCGCTTGCCAGGAATTGCCTTCATAGAGGATGCGTCCTGTTTCTCCGGCAGGAATTTCGGTCAGGGTGCGAGCTTCTACAGCATCAAGACGTTGGGCTACTTTAGCCGGGGGGAGGATGCGACGGGATGCAATCACCAGCGCCGTGGATAGCACCAACCATAGCACTACTTGCACCGGAAACAGGGGAATGATTAACGCCACCAGCGCCACGACTAACGCGCTAATTCCCATGGTAAAGGCAACGAATGCCGTCGGGACGAATAGTTCCACCAGACAAAGCATTGATCCTGCCAGGAGCCAAAGTAGGGATGGATTGAGTGACATATAAAAATCCAGTGTATCCTGGGTTGAAAGGATTTTATTCTTCTAGTTTAGTTTGTTATTGTGCCATTCTTGGCAAGCAAGGGGAGCAATGTAGAGACGTGCCATGGCGCGTCTGGGAAGCTAGGGGAGCAACAGCTTATGAAAATTGGTCAACAACAACGGACAAACTATAGACACAGCGCCGTGTTTTGATTATGCTTATTAGTTCTAGGGGAATGACGGGAATTAAACTCGGAGTTGGAGAGCTTGGTATTGGAATACTTCAGTTGCCAATTCATTCCAGAATTATTTTTTAAGATTTATGAGTACTGATCAGCCACCAATTCATCATTATCTGTGGGCAATGGGTGCAACGGCGGCATCGATCCCGGTGGGGGACGTTGTTGCACAACGGTATCAAGTCGTCGCGCCGCAAATTTGGCTGGATCTGCACCCAGAGGAGTTACCCCAGGTTCCCGATCGCTTAAGTGGCATATTCCTCTCTTATCTCCGCCTCTATCCCCATCGTCTGCACGTTCCGGAGGTTTATGGTGTTTGTTCTGGGACGGATTCTGAAGTAAATACGCCGATTATTTTGCTGGATAATGCACCAATTGACAACAAGGGTGAACTCTATCCAGCCATCACCACAGCCTGGTCAAACGCCTCGCCTGTGCGTCAGATCTATTGGTTATGGCAAATTCTAGAATTATGGCAACCCTTAGCTGAATTAGGCGTAGCCGCTACCCTGGTTGATCCTGAACAGGTGCGAGTCGAAGGCTGGCGGGTGCGACTACGGGAACTGGTGAGGAATGGGACGAGTGATTCTGAGTCCACATCTATCCCTGGGTCAATGAGTCGTCACAAAAAGGACTCCTCAACAGGTGCATCCAGAGGGACAACCACCCTACCTCATTCCCGAACTCAGGCGAGTCTGCAACAGCTCGGAAAATGCTGGGAATCCTGGTGTAAAACGGCATCTGTGACGGTGGCGGCTCAACTGCGAGATATCGCCCAACAAATGCAAACACCGAATCCCTCATTTGAGGCGATCGCCGCGCAGCTTAATCAGCTTCTGTTGACGCAATCGTCCCAACTTCCCCTGCGTTTAGAGGTAGCGGGACTCACGGATACGGGACCTTTACATGACCACAACGAGGATAGCTGCTATCCCCTGCGATCAGATCTGACTCCAGAACCCGATCCCCTGATCCCCCACCTCTCCATCGTCTGTGATGGAATTGGTGGACATGAAGGCGGTGAAGTCGCTAGCCACATGGCAACCCAGTCGGTGAAAATCCAGGTGAGGGCATTGCTAGCGGAGTTACTTGAAGATCCGGAACTGATGAGTCCGAGTTTAGTCGCCCAACAGCTAGCGGCGATTATGCGCGTGGTGAATAATTTAATTGCCTCCTGCAACGATCAACAAGAACGAGAATCCCGGCGGCGCATGGGTACAACTGTGACTCTTGCCCTACAATTGCCACAAACGGTGATTCAATCCGATAGCGAAGGCAATAGTCACGAACTCTACATTGCCAATGTTGGAGATAGTCGTGCCTATTGGATTACTCCCGACTACTGCCAACAGCTTACCGTGGATGATGATGTGGCAACGCGAGAAGTTAGGATGGGGCGTAGTTTGTACCGTCATGCCTTACAGCGTCCTGATTCAGGTGCATTGACCCAAGCGATCGGAACCAAGGATGCGGAGTCTCTCTATCCCCATGTCCGGCGTTTTATTTTAGAGGAAGATGGTTTATTGTTGCTCTGTTCCGATGGTGTCAGTGATAACAATTGGCTAGAGTCGGTGTATGCGGATTTCGCTAACGATGTGTTCAGTGGCAAGCTATCCCTAGAAGCAGCGGTGCAGTTTCTGGTGGATCAGGCAAATCAACGGAATGGTTATGATAATGCCTCCGTTGTTCTCACCTATTGTGGTGTTTCGCCGCAATATCCGGTGGTCTTGAATTTGGACGGATTACAACTGGAAAAAAATGCCCAGACTATCGAGTTAGAGACTGAAATGCCAGCCACAGAGGAACCTGTCGCCGGGGAGGACGAGGAAATGTCCGAACCCATAGAGGTTGAAGCCACATCCTCTAGTCAGGATTGGTTCAAGATCATCTTAGGCGTTTTTGGCATCCTGGTGATTATCCTCTCGGCTGGCGCGGCTGTATTCATCGCCCAGTGGCTACTCAATCCCCAAGCATTCCAACAAATGCGCGATCGCTTTTCACCTCCTCAACCGATAGAACAACCGGAGTCTGTACCCGACTCGCCATCTCCCTGATCTGATTAAACTATTTGTGACATCGCTACTGTGCCGAAAATCAAAAATAGCACTCCTCCTAACGCCGTCACCCATTTTTCAGAAATTTGTCCCGCAATTAATCGTCCGCCAATTACCGCGATCGCGGTACAAATCCCATGACCTAAAATTGCCCCCACAGTAACGCCAATCGGTTGATGGGCGGCGGCTAAGGCGATGGTGCTGATTTGGGTGCGATCGCCCCACTCCGCCAGAAATGTCATGGTAAAGGCTTGCAGTAGAATCGCGAAATTGGCAGACTGTAACTTGTCTTTGGTTGAACCTGCGATCGCGCCATTCTTATTTTGCTTGGCGACTTCCACCGCCGCTTCCTTTGCGCCTGTATTTTCTGCTTGAGCAGGCATTTGACTGGCATCATACAATAGCTTAAAGCCAAATCCTAAAAATAAGGCAATTTCCCCATACTGGATATAATAGTCAGGCAGCAATGACACCACCTGTCCCAATAATACGGATAGTACTGTCATCGCTGCTAACGCCGCTAGGACTCCCAAAAAGACCAGCCGCCGCGAATGACGCATGGACAAGATGACGCCAATAAAAAACGTCTTATCCCCTAACTCAGAAATCGTAATTAGTAATAATCCGGCGGTAAATGCGGCTAACATTCTCTCAAGCTCCTTAACCAATTGCCGTTGATGGAGCTTGATGAGAAAAGGCAGACCCCACCAAGCTCACGTCAACTTGTGAACTCAGTGAAAGTCTCGCTACCAAGGAACTAGCTATTCAGATCAGATTCTGTAGATTCAAATAACCTGATGCTTCAATCCCTTGTCACCTGAACCAGGCTCATCACCAGTATGTTGATTCAGGTATCCTGGTAATGTTTGACCAAGAGCTACTCCCTTTCATTCTTTTTTAAGATAGCATAATTTAGTTTTTTGATCGAGTATTATCAGAGATTCTATTCAGAAGCTATTTTCCATATCTGTTCATTTTTAATTCATATTGATTTCATTTTTTAAACGAAGTAGTCTGACAAAATTCCTTAATATACCGTAGGGTGGGCATTGCCCACCTTTGGTGTCAACTTAAGCGACAAACCTGATCCAGTTTCCCTAGCACGACTTGCACAGAAGCGAAAGATTACCTTCTCTTAACTTGCTCCATCAGGATTATTTGTTATGGTATAAAGTTTTCTTCATCATCCAGATTCCCGTTCCCCAGAGAGTAAGTCGGTAGATAACTCTCTTCCAGAAGGATAATGGAGCTACTCAACGGCTCAGGGTAAGCTCATCAATCAAGTTTTTCAATCGTAGAGATAGAAACAGGCAACATCCGTCTATACCTGATCAGCTTGACTAAATTTTCAGTATCAGTTGTAGCAAATTTAGGTTCAAAGTCCTGGACAATGATTCTCCAAAAACCAATTGACGAATCTTGCCGAAACCTGCAAGCTTGAAAAGAACTGACAATCCGTCTATAAACAGTAAGGGATAGCTAACCCTTAAATAGGGAGCAGTCTAAAGAAAACCTAAACAAGACGCGGGTAGAGTTCATGTCAGATGGTCAGACGAATGCTGCGTCAGAACGCTGACATTAGCTGATACTTACTTGGTAGGCTCCCCTTTGACGCTGTACCCTAGAGCATACCCTGGCATACTCTGTACAACTTAACCAAAAGGAGAATTTCATGGCACCTATCAAAGTCGCTATTAATGGATTTGGTCGCATCGGACGCCTAGTTTTCCGGGCTGGACTAGAAAACCCCAATATTGAGTTTTGCTGCATTAACGACCTGGTTCCACCAGAGGGTATCGCCTATTTGCTAAAGTACGACTCCACCCATGGTCGGTTCAACGGTACGGTAGAAGCCAAACCCGACGCCATTGTGGTCAATGATAAGGTGATCCCCTGCGTCTCGATCAAGAATCCAGAGGAACTACCCTGGAGTAAATACGGCGTCGAGTATGTAGTTGAGTCCACAGGTCTATTTACCACCTATGACGGTGCATCCAAGCACCTCACCGCCGGGGCGAAGCGAGTCGTCATCTCGGCTCCCACCAAAGAAAAAGACCCGGAAAAAGTCCCTACTCTCTTGATGGGTGTGAATCATCAGAGCTACGATCCCAACAAGCATACGGTCGTATCCAACGCCAGTTGTACCACCAACTGCCTTGCTCCCGTGGCTAAAGTCATTCAAGACAACTTTGGTTTGGCAGAAGGTCTAATGACCACCGTTCACGCCATGACCGCTACCCAACCCACCGTAGACGGACCGAGTAAGAAAGACTTGCGGGCGGGACGTAGTGCGGCGCAAAACATTATCCCCGCCTCTACGGGTGCAGCCAAAGCCGTTACCTTGGTTCTACCGGAACTCAAAGGCAAACTCACCGGGATGGCATTCCGCGTACCCACGCCCGATGTCTCGGTGGTTGACCTCACCTTCCGTACTGATAAAGCCACCAGCTATCAAGAAATCTGTGACGCGATGAAGAAAGCCTCGGAAGGAGAACTCAAAGGGGTTCTGGGATATACGGAGGATTCCGTTGTGTCCACAGACTTCACCACCGATCCTCGTTCTAGCATCTTTGACGCGGGGGCGGGTATGGAACTCAACTCCAACTTTTTCAAAGTCGTGGCGTGGTATGACAACGAGTGGGGCTATTCTAATCGCATGATTGACCTGATCCTGTCCATGGCAGCGAAAGGATAGATCATTCTCGACAAAATCAACATAATAGGACTTACGCTTGCTTGACGGCATATTCGATGGGTGCGATCGCGCTCTTTTCTCATCCCGAATCCCTGGGAAGAAAGCCAGCCAAATGCTCCTCAAACTCTCCTCGCCACGATTACTGAAGATATTACCGAAGACAAACAGGTTGAGGAGACACTCAATCAGCGAGAACAGGAATTTCAAGCCCTGCTGGATCATTCGCCCGATATTGTCGCTCGATTTGACCGCCATCTGCGTCATGTCTACGTCAACCCCGTCATTGAAGAGGAAACGGGTATTCCCTATCAGGAGTTTTTAGGGAAAACCCACCGGGAATTAGGAATGCCAGAAACTCTTATTCCCATCTGGGAGGACTCCTTACAAACAGTGTTTCAAACGGGTGAGGAAAATGAGAGTGAATTCACGTTCTTAACCCCCCATGGACAACGGTATTACCAATCCCGTCTGGTTCCCGAATTTGCCCCGGATGGTTCCGTCGAATTTGTCCTCAGCGTGTGCCGCGATATTACCGACATTCACCAGGCTCAACAAGCGGTGCGTGACAGTGAAGCCCGTTTCCGCACGGTATTTGAGTTAGCACCCATTGGGATGGCGATCGCCAATACTCAAGGGCGGGTTCTGCATACTAATCAGGCGCTGCAAGATATCCTCGGCTACAGGGCTGATCACTTATTAAATCAGCCGTTCCATCTGTTTATCCATCCCGATGAGATAACCCAGTGCTATCAAGACTTACATAAACTGATCACCGGAGAAATTACTCACATAAACGCCGAAAAACGCTATATTCATCACCAAGGTCATCTAGTCTGGGTGCATGTGTCAGCGTCAGCCGTTCGGGGCGCGAATGGGTTATCCGAGTACACGATCGCTCTGATTCAAGATATTAGCGATCGCAAACAAGCCGAATGCCTGCTGCAACAGGCTCATCTCCATTTAGAACAACGAGTCAGCGAACGCACCGCCGAACTCGAACAAACGAATACTCGCCTCCAGCAGGAAATTACTCACCGTCAAACCATAGAGATACAATTACAACAAGCCAAAGAGCAACTGCAAGCAGTTTTGGATGCAGTGCCCGGTTGCGTCTCCTGGATGAGTCGCCAAGGACGATATCTGGGAGTTAATCAATTTTTGGCAGATAGGTTCAACCTGTCACCGGACGACTTTGTCGGTCAACCCCTCGGCTTTCTCAATAGTAATCCGACGTTTGTCAACTATATTGAGCAGTTTATCGCGAGTGCGGCTCAAACTGACCAAAAGATTCTGGAAATTAACATCAATGGTTCCTGTCACTATCACCTAATTGCCGCTCAAAAATATCAGCAAGGAACCAATATTGTTTGTGTGGGCATTGATGTCACTCAGAGCCAAAAAGCCCAGCAAGCCTTGCAGAACCAAAAAGACTTCCTGCAAACCATCATTGACACCAACCCCAATATCATTTATGTCAAAGACCAAAACGGTCAGTATATTTTAGCCAATCGCAGGTTTGCCGAACATCGGGGGATTCCTGTCGAGGAAGTGTTGGGAAAAACAACCGCCCAACTCCATCATGATGCGGCAGATGTGGAACGCTTTCTGGCTGAGGATCAAGAGATATTGACCAGCTTACAGCCGAAGTTCATTCCCGAAGAGTTTTCCTGGGATCAAAACGGTAAAATTCGCTGGTATCAAACCATTAAAACTCCCTTGGTGGCTTCAGATGGACAGGTGACTCAAGTCCTCGGTGTGAGTACCGATATCACCGCCCGTAAACTGGCAGAGGATCTCTTACAACAAAGTGAAGCCCGCTTACGGCTTGCCCTCGATGCCGCCCAGATGGCAAAGTGGGATTGGAATTTGCAAACTGGAATGATTACTTGGTCTTATCGCCTAGAACAACTCTATGGATTGGCATTTGATCGTCCAGAAATTCCCTACGAAACCCTTTTAGAAAAAGTTCACCCAGACGATCAGGAACTGGTTCAGCAAAGCATGGAATGGGCGATTCAAACCGGGGAGGATTATGACCTTGAATATCGGATTATTTGGCCCGATCAGATTGTGCGTTGGATTCAAAGCAAAGGTCAGATTATTTATGATAAAACCAATCAGCCTATTTGGACAATTGGACTGAACCTAGATGTGACAGAACGTAAGCTGGCTGAAGAACAGCTACGCCAGCGTGAAGAACAATTACGGTTAGCCCTAGATGCGGCGCGTATGGGATTCTGGGATAGAAACCTGGAGACGGAACAAATTACCTGTTCCTATCACCTGCAACACCTGTATGGATTAGACGCCAAAACCACACAGATTAGCTACCAAACGTTTCTGGAAATGGTTCATCCCGATGATCGCGATCGTGTTCACCAAGCGGATCGACGAGCGATTGATGAGCAGGAAGATTGCTATGATATTGAATTTCGGATTATCAGAACCGATGGGAATCTGCGCTGGGTGGAAAGCAAATCTCAGGTATTTTATGATGAAACAAGTCAGCCTGTGCGGATGATGGGAATTAATCTGGATATCACGGAGCGCAAGCAGGCTGAAATCCAAATTCAAGCCTCTTTGCGGGAAAAAGACGTCTTGCTCCAAGAAATTCACCATCGGGTTAAAAATAATTTGCAGGTGATTTCCAGTCTTTTGGATTTACAATCTCAGTACATTACTGATCCAACCACAGTGGAACTGTTCCAGGAAAGTCAGAATCGGGTTAAGTCAATGGCGTTGGTGCATGAGAAATTGTATCAGTCTCAAGATTTTGCTCGGATTAACTTTGCCGAGTACATTGAGAACTTGACCAGTTATTTGTTTCAGATCTATATTTTTGAATATAACCAAGTTAACTTAGAGTTTTATATCCATGAGGTTAATTTATCGATCGATACCGCTATTCCCTGTGGTTTGATTATTAGTGAATTAGTGTCCAACGCGCTCAAATATGCCTTTCCCAAGGGTAGGGAAGGGACGATTGAGGTGATCCTGACCGCAGAACCTGAGGATCGCTGTCACCTAACCGTCAAAGATAATGGCGTCGGGTTCCCACCTGATCTGGAATTTGCCAACCCTAAATCATTAGGCTTACAATTAATTAATGTTTTGACTGAACAATTGGAGGGTGATCTCAGCTTTAACCTGGATCAGGGAACAGAAGTGAATATTAGTTTTCCAATCGAAACCTGTAACTAAACTGTAGAGACGTGTCATGGCACGTCTATCTTACAAAAGCAAAAGGGCGAAGGTGCAGGCTCCCTCGTGATTCATCCGAGGGATGAAACTTATTGGGCATAACTTCCTCTGGTGTTAAATGCCGAAAAAAAAATCAACTCAAAGATAAGTTAATCTTATTTTATTATCTATTTGTATTTTTAAATTAAACCAATGGTTAAAGCAAAAATATTAGTCGTTGAAGATGAAAGAGTTGTCGCCCTCAGCATTCAAAATCGACTAGAAGCCCTCGGATATACTGTAACCGCCAATGTGATATCTGCCGAAGCCGCGCTCGCCGGAATCCCTCAAAATCCTCCCGACTTAGTGCTAATGGATATCCGGCTCAAAGGCAAGATTGATGGCATTGAAGCGGCGGCGCAAATGCGCCAGCAGTTTCAACTCCCTGTGATCTATCTGACTGCCTATAACGATGAGGAGACGCTGGAACGGGCTAAATTTACCGAACCCTATGGTTATTTACTCAAACCCTTTGAATCCAAAGATTTATCCACCACGATTGAAGTAGCGCTCTACAAACATAAAATGGAGCAAAAGCTTCGGGAACGAGAGCAATGGCTAACCACAACACTAAAAAGTATCGGTGATGCAGTCATTACTACTGATCCGCAACAGGCAATCACATTTATGAATCCAGTGGCTGAAGCGCTAACAAAATGGACGCAGCAAGATGCCTTGGGTCAAGATTTGAATCAGATATTTCTGGCCATTAATGAAACGACACGAGCAGCCGTTCCTAACCCAATTACTCTGGCTCTACAACAAGGGACAACCGTCAGCCTAGAAAATCATACACTGCTGATTAATAAAGAGGGTGAAGAAATTCCCATTGATGATAGCGCGGCTCCCATTAAGAATGAGAGCAAGCAAATTATGGGAGCTGTATTGGTGTTCCATGATGTGATTGAGCAACGGCAAATCCAAGCCTTGCTAGAGCGTAATAATGCCGACTTAGAACAAAGAGTCGCTGAAAGTACAGCCCAATTAAGACAGCAGAACCAACAACTAGAAGCAGAAATTGCCCGACGCCAGCGCCTAGAAGAGGAATTACGGGTAGCCTTAGCTAGAGAGCGAGAATTGAGCCAATTAAAATCTCGAATTGTTGCCACCGTATCTCATGAGTACCGTACTCCCCTGACGACAATCTTGTCGTCTACGGAAATGCTAGAACGATATAGCGATCGCTTGACGCCGGAGAAAAAACAAACCCATTTCCAACGGGTTAAACAGTCAGTTGAACATCTGACGAATCTAGTCAACGATATGATTTTCATTGAGCAAGCCGAAACTCAAGCCCTAGAATTTAATCCTACTTTGGTTAATGTTGAGGAACTGGTGGGCGAGGTGATTGAAGTGGTTCGTCCCAAATTTACTGGAAAACATCGACTAAATCTGATCTGCCCGAGTGAGTGCGATCGCATCTTGGATGGCAACCTACTCCGGCTCATTCTGGATAACTTATTGTCTAATGCGATCAAATATTCTCCAGAGGGAGGATTAATTGAGGTAGAAATCAGTCCTCAAGCCCAGGAAATACGGCTGCGAGTCGCTGACGAAGGCATTGGCATTCCCCCGGATGATCAAGGAAAATTATTCAAGGCATTCTATCGCGCCAGTAATATCGGCATTACCCCTGGTGTGGGCTTGGGATTAGTGATTGTGAAAGAATGTGTAGAATTGCATCAGGGTAGAATCGAGTTCGAGAGTGAAGTTAGCACAGGAACCACGTTTACGGTAATCTTGCCCGTGGCGGAATCAGGGGGATGAGGAGTGACACACCCAGAAACCGTAGGGGCGCACGCTCCGTGCATTGGTGTCAACTTAAGCGCTAAAAGCAGGGGGAGCAGGGGGAGCAGGGGGAGTAGAGATACTTTCGCCTGCCAAGTTCGATCAGGCAATTGATTGAAGTGATTCCGTTTCAGCATATTTTCACGTAAAATCGAAACATAAGTACATAATTAGAACTAAAACGCAACAGGGGCATCTGTCACCGATGGAAAGTAAAAGCACTCAAAGTCAGCCAGATATGAAAAAACCTGAAATGCAAATGAGACGGATTACCAGTTATCAGGCACTGTGGAGACCCCTGGAAAATAAAGGTCATTTTTGGTTTACCTATTTTGATGGTGACAGAGAACGCACAGCAGATTTAGACGCCGACAGTTTCCGAATCATGCTCGATATCTTAGATACAGAAAAGCCAATTTTCGGTGATCACTCCACCTCGGCTGTTGCCGTCCATTGGCCCGATAATGATATCCAGACTGGCGCATGGGCTTAATAATTAGGGGGGCTGCCGACACCGCCAGAGTGAAGCAGGAAGTAAGCATCAAGGTTAGATTTGACTAGGGTTGACTAGCTTTGAGTAGGTCTTATGTAACGGATGAAACGAATTACCAGCTATCAGGCATTGTGGAAATCTCTGGAAAATAAAGGTCACTTTTGGTTTACTTATGCCGATGGTGAGCAAGAACGCACCATTGATTTAGATGCCAAAAACTTCCAGATGATTCTGGAAATGCTGGGAACCCAGAAGCCAATTTTTGCCGATCGCACCACCTCAACGGTAGAACTACACGGGGCAGTTTCCCAGAAACGCCTAGAGGTTCCGCTGAAGGATTCGCCGTGAGGAGGGCAGCTGGGGCAGCTGGGGGAGTAATGTTCGGATTAAAAGTTTTAGTCCACTTTAGTGGACTTGAGCTTTTAGCCCGGAGTTTGAACTCCGGGCGGGTGTCGGGGCGTACTGCTGATGGGACTTGATCTAACACAATTGTTAAGAAGTTTCACCAATGATGCCGTTCCCCGGAATAATGATATAAGGAGAATTTTATTGGAGAGGTTGTTATGGCTTACGTATGCGAGATAGGCACGGGCCACAGAGTTTACCTCGATAATCAAGGCACACAGACCATTGTCACCACCCTCAGTGGGAGTCCCGGACAGCAGCAACAAGCCAGTAACGGGTTTCAAACCGGAAACTGGACATCACCGCCGGAGGTATTCCGCACGCCTAACGGTGTGGTGTTAAAGATTTCTACAGCCCAAGGAGATCATTTTATCCAAGTGCAAGGAAGCAGCATGAGCGTAACCAGTGGAACTCCGTCTATGGGTAGTTCCCAACAAATGCAAGTGCAGCAAGTCGATAGCACACCCGCTTCATCAACGCCTTCAATGGAACCGATGCAGCCGATGGAACCGATGAAGCCGATGGAACCGATGAAGCCGATGAATATGGGAGACATGCAAATGAATATGAACCCCATGGAAATGCGGATGGGCAATATGGAGATGCGGATGGGATCACCAGCGTCATCCTCGTCTTCAGCGCAAAGCAGTAAACGCTTTTGCCCGCAATGCGGCTCATCTCTAACACCGAGCGATCGCTTTTGTTCAAGTTGCGGACATCAGCTAAATTAACTGCGATCGCAGAAACTCGAACAAGGTAAACCATCGATTGTCAAGTCATCGTGGTGTAGCATAACTAATTCGGTGGATTAGATTCCGTTGGGTTTCCTTGCGTCAACCCAACCTACAACTTCCATCCAGAAACCGTAGGGGCGCATAGCGTGCGCCCATAAAATCGACAAAACTAATCCACCATTTTAGGTGTGTCAATCCAGTCGATTGGATTTAACTCAGATCTTGCCATTATGTAGGTTGGGTTTCGACTTCGCTCAACCCAACAAACTCTGGTTTGCTTCCAAACTCTAACCCAACCTAAGCCTTAACATAAGTAGTCGGACAAAACTAATGTTAAGGGTTGGGATGAGGCAACAGGCATAACAAATGACGAATGACAAATGACATAAGACGAATGACATAAGACAAATGACGAATGACAAAAGGATGACCAATGCCCATTAAAGTTAGCCTAAATCATCAACTTGCTTATCACTTCCAGCGCCCCGTTATTCTTGGTCCTCACACCCTAGGATTACATCCATCTCCTCACTGTCGCACACCCATTCAAAGTTATTCTCTAACCATCCAGCCTCAAGAGCATAGTTTAACCTGGCAAAATGATCCCTACGGGAACCGCCTAGCCCGCTTAAATTTCCCCAAACCTACCGATATTCTCGCAATTGAAGTCGATATTATTGCCCAACTGCAACCAATTAATCCCTTCAATTTCTTAGTTGAACAGTATGCTGAACGCTATCCCTTTAACTATGATCCCCAGCTTCAAAAAGAACTGAGTCCATTTTTAGAGATAAAAGAATCAGGTGAACTCTTATCAGCTTGGCTAGAAACTCATCGCAAAACTAACATCTATATTACCGGATTTTTAGGATCTATTAATCAACAGCTTGCCCAGGATGTCACCCATACGATTCGCTTAGAAGCCGGGATTCAATCCTGCGAAGAAACCCTGACCAAAAAAGTCGGTTCCTGTCGCGATACCGCCTGGTTATTGGTGCAAATCTTACGGCATTATGGTTTAGCTGCCCGATTTGTTTCCGGCTATCTGATTCAACTCAAAGAAGACAATTCCCTTGTTGATGAACCCTCAGGCATCGAAGCGGATTGTGCCGATTTTCACGCTTGGGCAGAAGTCTATCTTCCCGGCGCTGGCTGGATTGGATTAGATCCTACATCCGGGTACTTGGCGGCGGAAGGACATATTCCTCTCGTCTGTACTCCTAGCCCAGAAGCCGCTTCTCCGGTGAGGGGAACCAGTGAACCCTGTCAGTCTCAGTTAGAGTTTGCGGTGAAGGTGTCGCGTCATGAGAACATCGCCAGCCCCAGTAAACCCTATACAGAAGCCCAATGGCAACAAATTGATAGCTTAGGTAAAGCCGTAGACGAAACCCTACACCGTGCAGGTGTGGGCTTAACCATGGGCGGTGAACCCACTTATGTCTCCATTGACGATTTTGAATCTCCCCAATGGCAAATCGCCGCCCTCGGTGACGAGAAACGCAAAATTGCCGGACAGTTACTCAAACGCTTAGAATCCCGGTTTTCTAAGGGCGGTGGATTACTGCATTATGGGTTAGGGAAATGGTATCCCGGTGAGATTTTACCCCGATGGGCATTGGGATGCTACTGGCGCAGTGATGGTACTCCGATTTGGCGGAATCGAGAGTGGTATGCAGAGGAAGGGAAGGATTATGGACATACAGCCAAACAGGGGGAAACATTTATTCAGGCGTTAGCGACGCATCTAGGTGTTAATCCTGAGTGTATTATTCCCGCCTATGAATATGAAGGGGACATTGGTGGGTATGTTTTACCAATATTACCTGTATTAAAAGATGAGCAATTGTATTGGAGTACCTGTCATTGGCGATTCCCCGATGAGAAGTTGAATCTTCTGGTTGGCGACTCTCCCGCCGGGTTCCGTTTACCCCTAAATTCCATCGATTGGTCTGAGGAATTGGTACAGGAAGGAATTGTCCCATTAGAGGCTAATTCAGCCCTACCCAGTCCGGAATTTATTGATTCGCCTGACAATAGCATTCGGATTGCGTTAAGTGTAGAAGTTCGCCAAGGAATTTTACATATTTTTCTCCCCCCTTTGACTTCGGCGCGAACTTTCTTAGATTTAATTACCGCGATTGAAGAAACGGCGGCAAAGGTAAAAATCCCAGTATTAATTGAAGGCTATACACCTCCTGGTAATGGGGGAATTGAAGGGTTTCAAATTACGCCTGATCCGGGTGTAATTGAGGTGAATATTCATCCAGCCGGAAATTGGCAAGAATTGGTTGATATTACCACAATCCTGTATGAAGAGGCACGGCTTTGTCGTTTGGGAACCGAAAAATATACTTTAGATGGACGGCGGGTGAGTACGGGGGGCGGCGCTCATATTACGATTGGCGGCAAAACGCCCTTAGACAGTCCTTTATTGCGACGTCCGGATTTACTCAGGAGTTTGATTAGTTATTGGCAAAATCATCCCAGTTTGTCCTATTTATTTGCAGGGTTATTTGTCGGACCCACCAGTCAATCGCCCCGTGTGGATGAGGCAAGACATGAGAGTTTGTATGAGTTAGAGATTGCCTTTCAAACGTTACAACCGGGGGAGAAGGTAGCGCCGGAATTAGTAGACAGGCTGTTACGGAATCTCTTAGTTGATGTAACCGGAAATACTCACCGCAGCGCTTTCTGTATTGATAAGCTGTATCCGGTAGAAAATTACCGCAATCAGTTGGGATTATTAGAATTTAGGGCGTTTGCCATGCCCCCTCATTGGAGAATGAGTTTACTGCAAATGCTGCTAATTCGGGCGCTAGTGGCGTGGTTCTGGGAGCATCCCTATACCCAGAACTTAATTCGCTGGGGTACGATGTTGCATGATCGCTTTCTGTTACCGTATTACATCGGCGAGGATTTACGGCAGGTAATCAGGGAGTTACAGGAGGCGGGATATCCGTTTCAATGGGAGTGGTTTGAGCCGTTTTTTGAGTTCCGGTTCCCGCGCTATGGCGAGATTAGCCGAGAGGGAATTGAGTTAGAATTACGACACGCGATCGAACCCTGGCACGTTTTAGGGGAAGAAACGGGTACTGGTGGAACCGCTCGTTATGTAGATTCTTCCATGGAACGGATACAGGTGAGACTGCGGGGAGCGATGGGACATTCGCCCAATCGAGATAATTTTTCATCCCGTTATCAAGTGACTTGTAATGGGTATCCGGTGCCATTAAAGTCTACCGGAATACCGGGAGACTATGTGGGTGGGGTACGCTTCCGTGCCAGGGAATATGCGGCGTTATTGCATCCTTCGATTAATTCTCATTCGCCATTAGTCTTTGACATTGTAGATACTTGGACGCAACGGTCAATTGGCGGCTGTCGCTATCATGTTAATCATCCCAATGGCATCGTTTATGATAAGTTTCCCGTTAATCACCGGGAAGCGGAGTCACGGATGTTGGAACGGTTTATCTCCGAGAATCATACACCTGGAATAATTTCCATTCCACCCTTATCATTGAGTCCGGAATATCCGTTGACATTAGACTTGCGACGGGTGAATTCATTTAAGAAAGAGACATAACTTGAATGGCACTGAAATAAGCATTTTTGTATCGCCGAAACCTTTGATCTACCGTAGTGGCGTGGCACACCTTAATTGGTGGATTAGCATTGTAGGGGCGCATGGCGTGCGCCCGGTTTAAACGTCAATCTATTCCACAATTTTAGCTGTGTCAGTCCGCCATCGTGGGCATTGCCCACCAGCTTTAAGTCATATCATGTCCGTCCAAACAGTCATTATTCCCTTGTACCTTGCAACCTTCCTCCTTCCCTTGGAGCCCTTCTGCCTTCTGCCTTCTGCCTTGTCTCAACCGATAGTGTAAGTATTCCACCGGACATGATATCAGTGGCATTCGACATAACTTGATAAAATCCTGTTTGTCGTAGGCGAGAGAAGCGCTGAAGGCAAGAGGACTAAAGTCCTCACTACAAACATACCACTGCCTTGATTATCGTTCTGATGACGATGGTTGTTCATTGGTTTCGAGTTGTTTCTCAACCAGATCAAGCGCATCTTTAGCTGTTAGATTTTGTTCTAGGATAGCCAGAATACCAGGTAGGTATTGATCCATTGTCATGACATTGGTGTAGACCAGATTTTGCACCAGGGTAGGGGTGAGCCTATCTCCCTCAACGTCAATGCTGGTTTTATAGCGAATTTCACCATCATCGAAGTCGAGTTCAAAATTACCGAGAATCATGCCATAGTTAGCGCGGGTGAGAAATTCGGCAATAGTTGAGCGTTTATCTTCGGGAACAGCTTCAGGATAAAGGGAGTAAAATACACATTGGTCTTCTGCTTCTCTCGCCTTAGCAAGGCAGTGCCATTGACCGTTTTCACCCTGGAAGTTCAGGTATAGGATGGGTTCATCTTCGTCTTCAACGAGGGGCCACTCGTCAGCTTCAAAGAAGTTGAGCATAGCTTTATAAATGACTTGGTTCCCCGCACCGTCGGGATCAAGTTCCTCGCGAGCCGTTTTTGCCCAGTCTTGAAATGTGGCTTCGATAGCATCAATGAATTCGCCAGTGGCGTCTTGGGTGATGGCTTCAAATTCAGTATCTGCTAGTTGCTCAAGGGATTTGGTGATTTCCTCAAGGGTTTCAGTCGAGGTATCTTCGCTGAGTTCGTTAAAGTCGGGCAGGTTTTCCTTCGCCCAGTTTTCCAGGTAATGGCGAAGGGTTTGTTGAAAGTCTTCTTCGTATTGAGAATTTTGCACTGACAATACTATCAAGTTTTATATCTATACATCTAAGAGAGTAGAACTAAACAACTCACCCGGTATTTTATGCCAGAGTAACGTCTCTTACCTCTAAATTCACGTCGTAATGTTTTGCTGCACGCTCCAAATGAGGTAAAAGACAAGGCGAGCGAGGCGAGTCATGCACGACAATATGTACACATCGCTTGGTCTTAACTAATTCTTCTACTTGTTTCCAAATCACAGGATTCAAAGACATTTCTACAAGCCTCCAACTTTTATCAAGTTGGTCTAAAAACTGATAAGCGTTGACTTCATCATTAAAAAGGAGAGGGGCTTGCCAGCTCAGACCTAAGTAGTGATATACATATAGTTCCTGATTGCAAAGCTCAACTGCATCGAAGCCCAACCAGGTTTCAGGCGACTGCGTGTCAGGAATTGAATCCCATGAAGGTCGCTCGTGCTGACGCTCGTATATTATATCGCCATAATCTTGTGGATGTGCGCCTAGACGAAACAGATCTAATGATTCAACAGAATGATCACTGGATTTCTTAAGCTCCTTTTCTAATAAGATACCTAGTGGCAGGACAAATGTACTCAATACACTTGACCATAGAGGATGATCAGGACTGATAGCGAGATCAAAAAGGTAAGGTGTTGGTGATTTTCTGAAGCGATTTAGCCAATCTGAAACGCTTGTAACGTGACCTAGCTTACTTGGGGATTTGTTAAGATAAGAAGGGTTATCATTCACTAAGTTGATAACCACGCTTTGAAGAGCTTTCATCGTCCTATTAGCGAAAGGCTGTGTATTCGCTATTCTTTGCCACAGCTCTGATTGTTCATGCCCGTTTATATAAGCAAGTACTGATAAGCCCACTAGATCTGGCAATACGGTAGGATCTCCCAGAAATTTTTCATCAACTCTCTCTTGTAGAAACTCCAAAGATCTATTAGCTAGAGCCAATGAACGGTTGATAAGACTTCTATCTCCAGCAATCAAAGCAAGAAGACCAGGTTTCATCCCTAATGAGTTAGATTCTGGAAATGTTTCCCATTGTTCTACCAAACTTTTAGCTTTTCCGGATATTTTAAAACGATTAGAAACTATATTTATCCAACCCATTCTTACTTCTCCATAAGTTAAATAATTGTTTTTTTAATTTCTACGCTTATGTTACCAATTACACCTTTTATTTCAGTTTTAGACATTTTAAATCTATTTTTGAGTAAATTACTCAACTCATTTCTAATTCTTTCCTCCACCTTCTTTCTTGTGTTACCACTGATTGTCGCATTGCCAGCCAGAAAGTAAATGATTGTAACCTTGCCAGCTCTTAGGGCTGCATCAACTCTTTTAATTAGCTCTGCTCCCTCTTTGCGTTCTATGACTTGATTACGTAAACTAGCAATATTTGCTGTAAGGTTATCAGTAGTTGCCGACAAGGGGTTGTGTCGATAATGTCCACTTTTCTGTCTTGTACCAACTAATTCAGGTGGCACATATTTGATATACTCTGGGTGTTGACCGCCAGAATGCTTCGACTCACCTAGAACTAACCTCTCTTCTTGATCAGTTGGATCTAAGCCACCCGCATCCAAACCTCCTGAAGTTAAACCTTTATCATCCTCAACAAGCGAAATAAATTTTGGATTGTTGCTTGCTAAATAATCACGGGCAGCAGCTTCCGCTTTTTCTTTATTTTTATTGTCGTTAGCTTTAATCCATGTACCTTTTGTCGGACTGTTATCTTTTGGCCTCCAATACCATCGATTTCCTTCGCTGTCTGTACAATAATACCGAGTGCTTCCTCTCGCAGACTTCCCAAAGGCTTTTGAGAGAGGTGGAACAGCATTAGTTGGAGCCGATGGATTCAACTCGTTGACCTTGAGTAATGTGCTGTGGCCAACACCTACAACTTTGCGAGGGTTCATAACAGCGTTAATCACCCAGCCATTTCCTTGTTGAACTAATTGTAGCTTGCTAAATCTATAACGGACACGAATAAGCGCAAGACCAGCTTGGAAGCGAAGAGATGAAGATTGTTTTCCTCGGAACTTTGCTTTATATTTTTCTACTGAAGCAATACCTTTATCAAAACGCTCTTGTACTTTGCGTTTACGTTTCTCATCACGGTTTTCTTTATTGTTTTTGTTTTGTTTCTTGTTTTGCCTTCCTTTCTTCCCCTTAAACCGCTTCATCAAACTCTTCGCCAAGCCCTTCAGCTTACCTGCCACCTTCCGGGCTGCCTTGGCAATCTTGACAATGATGAAATTAGTAATAAAGTCCAGCAACACGATCGCGGCTGAAGCCAACAATGCCCCAAACTGAGGACCCGCCGCCCCTGTCTTGATCGCCTTCAAGAACTCGATGAAGCGTCCAAAGGCTTGAATAATCTGACTAACCGTGCCCCAAGCCGCCTGTAATCCCTGGATAATCGCCAATACTGCCCCAGCCGCAGGCACAATCATTGAGACGAGGCGCTCCAGCAAAACCCCAATAATAATCGTCGGTAACGCTTGCTTAACCGCCGTCCAAGCCATCTTGCCCACTTCTGCCATGGCGATACCGCCTTGGGTCAAGATCTTCCAAACGGCTGCACCTAAACCGAGAACTGCTTCTAATTTTTGATTGAACCAGGTTTGTACCTGTTCTTTGAAGGCACTCCAGAGGTGATTGCGAATACCATCCGATACCGCCGCCCCTAAATTACTAATCCATTGTCCGGGATTGGCAGCAATATCCTTCGCCAACACTGCAAAAGCACCCAAAGCTTTGGCAATCCCTTCACCAAACTTAATCGCCCCCATGACAACGCCTTGGTAGACGCTGACGACTGCTAACATTCCTTTCTCAAGCAAACCCAGGGCGGCATCTAGGGCGCCACCTAAAACATCCAAAGTTTTCTGAATTCCCTGATTCAGGTTTTCAGCTAGCTGATTAACCGTATCTTCTGCCTGCTGAACTTTTTTGGCGATCGCGCTACGCCATTTGTCTCGCAATCCGGGCCATTTTGCTAGAAGGGTATCGCCTAAAGCAATCAACGCATCTCCCACCCGACGGATGACAGCCACAATCGCTTTCCGTGCCGTTTCAATCGCGGCGGCTGCCAGCTTTTTAGCGGCTTCAATCGCTTTTCGCATCGCCGCACGAGCCGCTTCAAAGGCTTTCTGAATTGCTTTCTTAATCCCGTCAAAGAAGGCTTTTGCCTTGCTCGCTAACCAGCCAAATAACCCACTCGACTCTTCTTCCCCTTTCTGCTTCTCCGCCGCTGCTTGGGCTTCACCCTTCTGACGCTCGGCTTCTGCCTCGGTTTCGCCCTTTTCAATTTCCTTGGCAGCTTCAGCATCCCCTTCAGCTTGTTTGGTTTCTACCTCTTGCAGCCCTTCACTCACCAGTTTGTCGCCCTCTTGGCGCGACTGGCTGACTAAATCATCCTGTTCTTTGCTCCATTGACCTTGTAACTCAGCCACTTCGCCCTTTGCCTTTGTCCGCTCTTGGGCTTGTTGGGCGATATTGTCTTGTTTGAGTTGTTCAACCTCTTGCTGGGCAGTGGCTTGTTCCTCTGCCACCTTAGTAGCATGGTCTTGTTTCTTCGCCGCTAAATCACTTTGAGCTTGAGCAGCAGCCGCTTGAATCTCGCCCCCTTTCTCTTGTTGGGCGAAGATAGACGCGGCATCTCCCATACCATCTCCCCCAGCTCCAGTTGCCAGGGCAGCTCCAGCCCCAGCAGCAGCGCCTGCGGCTCCCCCACCAGCGCCTCCAGTAATCTGCGCTTTCAGGGTCTTTTGCGGTATCGTTGGTTCAATCTTCTCTACGCCCGTGGGTTTAGCCAGTTCTTGCTGCCCTTTGGCTTGGGCTTCGGTTAAGCTGGTTTCCAATTCAGCCCGTTGTTCCTGGGCTTTTTGCGGATCAGCATTGCCTTCCAGCGCCAGTTTCGGCGGGAGTCCTGCGGACACTTGATTCGCCCCTGGATCACGGACTGGCAATCGCGTCACTGATGCCTTTATGTTGCTGATATCAGCATCTGACAGTTTGCCTTCTTCATTCCCCTGCACAGGTGGTGCTGGTGCAGATACTTGGGGCGGAGCTTTTTCTGGAGGTAGGGGTTTAGGTTCGGGGACGGGTTTTTCTTGACCCTCGGCTTTTTTGGCGACGGGTTTAGGATTGTCGCCGCCTGAATCTGCTTTAACTACCGCCGATTTCCCGGTTCCTGGTAACGTATCGGCGGTAGGCGGATTGGCGGCGAGTTCAGATTTTTGTTTGCCAACATCATTCGAGACTGCTGCTGTAACACCCCCCAATGCAGATACCAATTGGGCAGGGGGCAAGCCACTCACCGCACCTAGGGCAGCCGCCGGATCAGCTTGGGAAACATCCGGTGGTGCTGGGGGAGGTGCAGATTCTGCGATCGCACCACCGCCTCCACCGCCTCCAGCCGGGAGACTGCCTGTAGCGGGTTCTTCTGCTAGGGCGGCGAGAGCCACATCTTTTTCGGCGGATGAGAGCTGGTTGCTTTCGGTATCTGTTTCTGGAGCCACTTCAGCCAATCGTTTCTCCATGGCATTGGCTTCAGCCTCTTCATCAACCGTCGCGGCTTCAACATCACCCCCGCCAGCACTGGCTCCCCCTGCGGCTCCGGCGCCACCACCTCCTCCGGCTGCGGCAGGACTACTGATGGCGGCTGCGGGAGCGGCAGTCTCAGGAGATTGAACTGAACCTGCATCAGATTGAACGGCTGATTTCGGAGCAGCCTCTTGTCCCGATTTTTCTGGATTTGCCCCAGGCTGTGGAGTTGGGGTATCAGCTTTTGTTGAGGGTGTCGAGGTTGGGCTTTCGGTTGCGACTTCGGTTGGTGTCGTTTGATCGCTCTCAGGATTGCCTTCTGTTGAGGGTGGGGTTCCGGTATCCATCTGAGATGCGGCAAGGGGACTCCCGTTATACCCGAAGCGGGTTAGCGGGAGGGGAATTGCCGCCAACTAATAAATTGTCCGATAGGGCATCAAAAGAAGTGAAGATTGATATTCATAACCGTCAGCCTTATGAATG
>NZ_JAVJUO010000124.1:0-14223 GCF_040220555.1 Coleofasciculus sp. C1-SOL-03 | reverse complement strand
CTTCGAGGATTGATTGGATCTTAATTTGTTTCCCCAATAACTCGCTGAGGAACCCGGCTAAAACACCGTAATTCGCTTTGTTTCTCAGTAATTTTTTAATCGCCCAATCAAATCGGATGTGTGTTTGAGACATAAGGGCATTTCTGGGAACGTCTACCTACTCTATTATGACAGATTTCGCCCTCATGATTCAAGAGAAGCTGATCAATTCCTTCCACTGTTTCTTCCAGTTCCAGATCTAATATTGCTAGGAAAGAGGGTCGGTAATCCAAAACGGCTTATTTAGATATTTGCTTAATTATCTGTAACACTTCATAAAAATCATCAATTAGGATGTATTCCTGTGGCTGTTCTAGTTGGCTGTTGGTCTGAAATTTAATCTTGCCATCAGCAAATAAATTACGGTTATTAAATAATTTAGTTAAATTGCTGTTCTTGCTGCTTTTGATGTCGTTAACCGCTTGGGTATTATCGGGTAAGTTTAGACAGACTTCGAGCATTTTGTGATAAACATCATTCAACTCTGGCGCTATTGTCGGTTGTTCAATGTCGTTAACCATGTCAACTTTCATTTCTAGTGCTTGGGATTCGATAGTATTAATTGCAGCCGTAAAAGCCTGATAAGCGTTGGATAATTTTTGGACGGTTTGATAGGCAAGTCCTAGGTTGAGTTGCGTTTCAGTATAGTTTGCGGTAAAGGCTTCACGGGTGTAGATTTGTAGGGCGGATTGATAAAAGACAATCGCATTTTCTATATTTTCTCCCCTTTCTCCCCGAATTCGGTTTGAGTAGGCTTCTCCCAGATTATTTTGAACAGTTGCCCATTGATAGGGAAAAGTTTCACAGGTATAGAATTGTAGGGCGGCTTGATAATAGGCAATGGCATTTTCTATATTTTCTGCCCTCTCTCCCCAGATTCGGTTTGAGTAGGCAGCACCTAGATTATTTTGTATCATTGCCCAATCACTGGGAAAAGTTTCACGGGTGTAGACTTGTAGGGCGGCTTGACAATAGGCAATGACATTTTCTATATTTTCTGCTCTTTTTCCCCGGATTCGTTTCCAGTAGACTTCTCCCAGATCATAGTGTGTCATTGCCCAATCGCTGGGAAAAGTTTCACGGGTGTAGACTTGTAGGGCGGCTTGATAAGAGGCAATGGCATTTTCTATATTTTCTGCCCTCTCTCCCCAGATTCGGTTTGAGTAGGCAGTTCCCAGATTATATTGTGTCATTGCCCAATCACTGGGAAAAGTTTCACGGGTGTAGATTTGTAGAGCGGCTTGGCAATAAGTAATGGCATTTTCTATATTTTCTGCTCGTTCTCCCCGAATGCGCTCCAAGTAAGCAAGACCTAGATTATCTTGCGTACCTGCCCATTGACTGGGAAAGATTTCACGAGTGTAGACTTCTAGGGCAGCCTGATAATAGGCGATGGCATTTTCTATATTGTCTGTCCTTTCTCCTCTGATTCGTTTCCAGTAAGAAAGACCTAGATTATTTTGCGTCATTGCCCAATCACTGGGAAACATTTCACGGGTATAGATTTCTAGGGCAGCCTGATAAGCGGTGATGGCATTTTCTATATTTTCTGCCCCTTCTCCCCCGATTCGGTTGGAGTAGGCAAGACCCAGACAAACTTGATTCATTGCCCAATCCCAGGGACACGTTTCACGGGTATAGACTTCTAGGGCAGCCTGATAAGCGGTGATGGCATTTTCTATATTTTCTGCCCTTTCTCCTCGGATGCGGTTGAAGTAAGCCAGACCCAGATTGTTTTGAATTAACGCCCAAGTGTCTGAGTTAATAGCGCGGCGACAGATAGTCAGCGCGACTTGATACCCCGTGATAGCGATGTCCTGATTAATTGCCTGATTTCCTAAAGGAAACTCTTGGAGCAAATTACTAAAATTCATTATATTTGTCGCCAGCCTTTCTGCTTCTTCTGCTTCCTCATCTGCTAGTTGTCTCTCAAATTCGCGCAATACTCTAGCAAAGTTCTCATCTAAGAGAGCCAGGTTTTCCTGAAGTAGGGGATAGACAGCTTGCGGATCAACATCACTATCTGAAGTGACCTGTAATACTTGCTTCAAGAAGTTCCGTTGGGCGTTAAGAGTGGGGGGAAAAGAGGGTAATGGCAACATATTTCCGAGCCGACGGGAAATCCTGATGAAAAACTTTGAGGCATTAATCAGAGTCAGATAGACGTTGCGATGTTGTTCTTGCATGAAAAAGTAATGAGAAGGTCAATGTCCAAAGTTTCTAAGGGTTCAGTTAAACGCTTACGGTCTAGTCTATTCAATCACAAGGCTGACATCCTGCAAGCCTTCACGTTCAGCACGGCTCATTGACTTGTTCACAGGCTCCAATACTCACCCAGGTACTCGCACCATCTTGATAGTGTTCTTTTTTCCAGATGGGAGCGTTATGTTTTAAAGTATCAATGGCATATTTACAGGCAGCGAAGGCTTCGGAACGATGGGGACAGCCAATGGCAACTAAAACGCTAATTTCACCAATTTGTAGGCGTCCGATGCGATGGTGAATGACGACGCGATTGACATCAGTCCATGTCTGTCGAATGTCTTGGGCAATGGTGGCAAAGATGTGCAATGCCATAGGTTCGTAGGCTTGATATTCCAGTGACACAACGGGTTTGCCTTCGGTTTGGTTGCGGACGGTGCCACTCATGACAACAACAGCACCATTGGCGGGATCATCGGCGAGGGTATAGACATCGGTGAGGGATAGGGGGGCAAAGGTGATGGCGAAGCTATCATTAGTTTGTGGTTTTTGGGGAGAGACGATAGACATGGCGACTTTGTGGGTAAATGGAGAACATTTTCTTTTTACCGCACAGGTGGCGAGAGATTCACGCTTCCCATCAAAATCAGAAACAAAAATGTACCCTTCTCTCCCTGCTCTCAAACGCGCCATAGTACGTCCTTCCCAGCGCCCCCTGCTCCCCCGTCTTGCCTGAATCGAACAGGATTGAGGTCTTTGTGCTTCTGAGAGGCACAACAGCTTATACAATGACCAGAGGTGCCTTAACTGCTACTAAGCGTGAGTTTGGGGCAATCAATCACAGGCTGTAGACTAAATACGCTGATTTCTTAATGATTTATTGATAATTGTGCTGAACAATGACTAACCGATGCGGTATCTCCTCCACTACTTATTCTCGTTTGTCCAATCTGTTGTCTAACAGGTCTATTGCAGGGTTTTAATGGAAACCTATCTAAATCATCCCACCTTTGGTTTACTTTTTCGCGTTTGCATGGTTGAAGACAACCAGGAACTGTTCACCACCCTTTACGCCCAGCGTCTATTCTTTTTGGTGACGACAGGCTCGAGTGGTTTGGCGTTTGAACCGATTAGTCGTTCAGATGCTCGCCTTATGGTGGAAAATCGTCTCCGTATTTTTCGCCGTATGGGTGCATCCAAGGATTTTGAACAGCTACAGAAAATCCATAAACAAACGTTCCAATGAGCAGTAGCGGTTGGTTTTTGGATGATTCACACCCTCTCTTGTGACTCCCTTATGGCTCATCTCAAATCATGACAGGCTCAATTCCAGAACGTATTGCTCAGATTCGCCAACAGCTACCGCCCGACGTGCGGTTAATTGCTGTGACTAAACGAGTATCGGTAGAGGCGATACGCGAAGCCTATCAAGCTGGCGTGCGCGATTTTGGCGAGAGCCAAGTTCAAGAGGCGGCGGCTAAACAGGACGAACTGCAAGATTTGCCTGACATTACCTGGCATTTGATCGGACATCTTCAGCGCAATAAGGCGAAAAAAGCCTTAACTCAATTTCAATGGATTCATTCCTGTGACAGCCTCAAGTTAGCCCAGCGACTGAATCAGTTGGCTGGTGAGTTGGCTGTCAGCCCCCAAATCTGTCTGCAAGTCAAAATCATGCCTGATCCCCATAAATATGGTTGGACGATACCGGAATTGCTGGAGATTCTTCCTGAACTGGATCAGTGTAAAGCGTTGCAAATTCAGGGATTAATGACGATTCCACCGTTGGGATTGTCCTCCCAGGAAACTCTGGGTGTCTTTGAGCGGACTCGTGATCTGGCGGATGAAATTGGACGGCAAAATTGGTCAAATTTGCGAATGCAGCAGCTTTCGATGGGAATGTCAGAGGATTATGCCCTCGCCATCCAAGCGGGAGCAACGATGGTACGACTCGGGCGGATTATTTTCGGTGAACGTGGGGATTAAGTCGGCGAGGAATGGAGCAATCAATTATCATGAGCAAGCAACTGCTGTATAGTGCCAAAATAACTCTTATGATCAGTATTGTCTTGTAAGTAATCCCTGAGTGTTTTCGCCGCTATGGGCATCGAACTACCCGTTTGACTAAAAGCGGGTGTATACTAAGGGCTTACTTTTGACAAGCTCCGGTGGTAGGAAATGTTAGGCGATCGCGGGGTAAGCTAGCCGTTTGCTTGAGGTTTTGGTCTCAACCCCCAAGAGTTAAGAACCGATACCTCAACGAGGGTCGATTCTAGCGTTTCCCCAACAAACCCTAAAGTTGTGATGGAGAGTAGTTCCAATGAACAATATCTTTAACAAGCTGCGAGATTTTGTGGTCGGTCCCAATGATCCCGAATATGAGTATGAATACGAAGACGTGGATGGCGATCCCTATCAAAATCTCTATCAGCAAGAACCACCTATGCCAGCGCCGGCGGAGGAAGAACGTCCTCCTCGACGTCGGGTTCGGGAACGTCCTGTTGTAGGATCGGATTCAGGAATGGGAGCGGTAAACATGAATAATGTGATTGGTATGCCGGGAGCGGTCAACGGGATTTCGGAAGTAGCCGTGATTGAGCCGCGTTCGTTTGAAGAAATGCCCCAGGTGATTCAAGCCCTGCGAGAGCGCAAGTCTGTGGTTTTAAATCTCACCATGATGGACCCCGATCAAGCGCAACGAGCTGTGGATTTTGTGGCGGGCGGAACGTATGCGATCGACGGTCATCAAGAGCGCATTGGTGAGAGTATTTTCCTCTTTACACCAAGCTGCGTACAGGTAAGTACTCAATCGGGTGTCATTCACGAAGTCGCCGAACAAACTCGTGGGTCACGTTCAGCGCCTCCTCCCAGTTGGACGTCTGAGCCGGAACGTATGGCTCAGTAATTCAATTGAGATTGTCGAACATCGAATGTCCGTTCACTAAAGGAAGGGTGGGTGTCTATCAAACTTGGCATAATCGGCGGCGGGGTAATGGGAGAAGCGATCTTATCCCGCCTGATCGCACAGCAAGTTTATCGCCCTGATCAGGTGCTGGTCAGTGATCCCCAAGCCCAGCGACGAGAGGTTTTAAGCCAGCGCTATGGGGTTAACGTCACTTCGGATAACGGGGTGGCGGCGAAAGCTGACGAGGTTTTACTTTTGGCAATTAAACCGCAAGTGTTTAAGGCGGTAGCGAGTGACTTGGTGTCCAAGGATGGTAATCATTCCTCAGCTTCGGAAACCCTGCCGATGGTGATTTCGATTTTAGCGGGTGTGTCGTTAACGGAACTCGAAGCCGCTTTTGAGCATCAGCCAGTGATTCGGGCGATGCCCAATACCCCAGCCACAGTAGGCGCAGGAATAACCGCGATCGCACCGGGAAAAACTGTCACCGCTAACCATATAGAACAGGCAAAAACCTTGTTGGGTGCTGTGGGTGAAGTGGTGGAAGTGTCCGAATCCCTAATGGATGCGGTAACCGGATTATCGGGATCGGGACCGGCTTATGTGGCAGTGATGATTGAAGCCTTAGCCGACGGGGGTGTAGCTGCCGGATTACCCCGAGCGATCGCGTCTAAATTAGCACTTTCTACGGTATGGGGAACGGCACAACTGTTACAGGATAAACAAATCCATCCCGCTCAACTTAAAGATCAAGTGACAAGTCCAGGTGGCACTACAATTGCTGGAATTGCTGAATTGGAGCGTTCTGGTTTCCGTTCGGCGCTGATAGAAGCTGTACAAGCCGCTTATCGGCGCTCTCAACAACTGGGTAAGTAGGATCGTCATTCGTCATTCGTCATTCGTCATACTCGCTTCCTTGAGAAGCAAGCTACGTCATTTGTTATACTTGCTTTTCAAGAATTAAGCTACGTCTTATGTCAGGGTTTGCCTGTTCCTATCAGAATCCACTCTCTTTTAAGGAGTGGAGATGTCAATTCATAGACAATAGACGATGCTGCCAAAGTATTCTTGGATTATTCCCATCTATAACGAAGAAGAAACCCTCCAGGAAATGTATCGTCGGATCAGCGCTGTCGCCGATCGCATGGATGGGCTTGTAGAATTCATTTTAATTAATGATGGCAGTCGCGATCGCTCAGTACAGATTATCCGAGAACTGCACCAGCAGGACAAGCGAGTCTGTTATCTTAGCTTGGCACGTAACTTTGGGCATCAGATGGCGGTAACGGCAGGTCTGAATTTTGCCCGAGGTCAGGTTATTGTCGTCCTCGATGCGGATTTGCAAGATCCACCGGAGTTGATCCCCGATATGGTGGAAAAATGGCGACAAGGCTATCAAGTGGTTTATGCACAACGGATTAAACGCCGAAAGGAACGTGTGTTTAAGCGCTTCACCGCTTATGTATTTTATCGTTTACTCAAGTCTCTAGCCGAGGTGGATATTCCCACAGATACGGGTGATTTTTGTTTAATGGATCGGCAAGTTGTCGATTTGCTCAATGCCATGCCCGAACAAAACCGCTACATTCGCGGCTTGCGATCGTGGGTGGGTTTTCGGCAGACTGCCATTCGGTTTGAACGTGATCCCCGTTTTGCTGGGGATGTTAAATACACCTTTCGTAAATCCCTAGGGTTAGCCGTGAACAGTTTAGTCTCATTCTCTAAAGTACCGTTACGACTATCCACGTATATTGGATTGCTGTCGGCGGCGTTAGCTTTATTCATGTCAGTGTTAGTCCTGTACTGGCGTTTAGCATCACCTAATTCTCCCTTAACAGGATTTGCCACGATCGCGATCGCCATTTTCTTTCTGGGATCAGTTCAGCTCATCAGTATCGGCATATTAGGCGAATATATTGGGCGAATTTATGAAGAGGTCAAAGCCAGACCCCTTTACACCCTAGCAGAAGTAGGTGGTTTCCCTGATCACTCTAGAGACCCAACCCGTTAATTTTGTCAATAGTCTATAAACAATAAATTGATTATGCCCAAAAAGCATAAATATAATTTCAGGTTACCTAAAAATCCTTGGCATCTCTTAATTATTGTATTATTAGTTCTCGGTATATTCTTTCGATTTGCTAACCTGGAACAAAAACCCTATTGGGGTGATGAAAGCCTCACATCACAACGAATTTCTGGTTATACCGATCAGGATTTCCAAGCGGTAATCTTACAAGGCGAGGAAATGAAGGTAGTCGAAATCCAAGACTATCAACGTCCCAATCCCCAAAGAGGTTTACTTGATGCCATAAATGCTTTTGTGAAACATGGCGAACATCCACCCCTCTATTACTTGACGGCACGATTTTGGATGCAGTTATTTCAAAATATCGGGACTACACCAAGAAGCTTGTCGGCTGTGATTAGCGTGGTGGCAATGCCTTGCATATATTTACTGTGTTGGGAACTATTTGAGTCGTCATTAGTTGGATGGGTTGCCATCGGACTTCTGGCGATTTCTCCCCTTCAGATACTCTATGCCCAAGAAGCACGGCAGTACAGCCTCTGGACAGTGACTGTATTATTATCAAGCTGGGCATTGCTGCGAGCCATGCGTCTCCACAGTAAACTGAACTGGGGAGTTTATGCGGTAACTCTGGCACTGGGATTCTATACGCATTTGATTTCTGTAATTGTTGCGATTGGACATGGCATCTACGTGGTTGTCAATGATAGCTTCCGATTTAGTAAAACGCTGATTGCTTACGTGCTGGCATCTTTGGCAGGGTGCTTACTTTTTCTCCCTTGGATTGGGGTGATGATCGCTGATTCACAAGTCGAAAATCCATCTCCAGGCTGGAGCAAAACACCTACACCACTGCCATCGTTAGTTCAAACTTGGCTGGTGAATATTAGCCACATTTTTGTCGATTTAAATGATAGTTTTGTTTATGGGAACTTATGGATTTATGCCCTGACATCCATTCTCGTTTTATACGCTATTTACTTTTTATGTAATTACACGCCCAAGCGGGTTTGGCTGTTTGTCTGTCTATTAATCGCAGTCCCCGCGTTATTTTTAATACTACCCGACTTATTAGAGGGAGGAAGACGCTCGACTCCGCTGCGATATTTTATCCCGTCTTCTTTGGGCATTCAGATAGCAGTTGCTTACCTACTTTCTAGTAAAATTACTCCGACTATAAATGTTAATAATTGGCAACAGAAGCTATGGCAGCTAATTACAGTTGTTATCGTGTCAAGTGGAGTTTTTTCTGGCGTCCTCATATCCCAATCAGATACATGGTGGACGAAAGGTCGAGAATACTATCATACTGAGGTGGCTAAAATTGTTAATCCAACAGACCAGTCCCTGGTTATCGCAACATGGTTCGATGTGCGTACTCTCAGTCATTCACTGGCGCCCCATGTTGTTTTGCAAGATATTCGCCCACTGCAAGAGGTGAATTCTGTAGGCAAGGGTTTCAGTAATGTATTCGTGTACCAGTCTAAAGCGACATTGGACTATTTACTTGAAGAAAATCCCAACTATACAATAGACAAAACCTGGACATGGAAACGGCAAACAACTCCGGTTAATACAACTCAAACGACTCTATGGAAATTAAAGATTGGAGAGGAAAATTCTTAACTAAACTATGAATTTACCTTTTACTCATGCTAACCGCAAAACAGCACAGATTCATGCTGCTGTAGTCTTTGTCAGTGTAATTACAGTCATTGCAGCGCTGACGCTACTGATAATTTTGGTTCATACAGTGGCGACGACAACGATTCCCTTCGATAGCGATGAAGCTGAACACGCGGTTGATGGTTGGCAAGTTTACCATAGCCTGATTAGGCTCAATCTAGTAGACTGGTTCCAAGCAATTACCAGCCAAGCATTCTATCCGTTTATCAACTCATTCTTCGTTGCGATCGCGTACTTATTGGCTGGAGCTAGTGTTGTCTCCAGTCGTATACCATCCGTATTATTCTTTGCACTTACAGTGTTTGGCTTAGGTTGGCTCATCTTTACGATTGCTCAACGACAAGAAGACGCCGTGAACCCAGCCGATCAATGGTTTCCCTGGACAGGTGCTATTTTCGCGATCGCCCTGGCTATTACCAGCCCAATTTTTGTCACCAATGCCGTCCTTTGTATGCTGGAAATGACGGGTGCGATGCTAGCCATTCTGCTAATGCTGATTGGGGATCAGATTGATCAAATCCGCCACCAACGTTCCCGCCTGATCGGGATGGCGATCGCGGCTTTCGTAGTCATGGCACTTGTGTTGACTAAATACTCCTTCGGCTTATTCTACATACCTGGACTACTCGTCGCCTTAGTCACCGCCACCAAACCTGGGAAATTGGGTCGTCAAGTCTGGCTAGAAACAACTGTAGTCCTGGGTATCTACGCCGCTGTCTTGGTTTTATGGATTCTGGTCACGGATCGAGAAACGATGTGGATGTTCTTTACCAATCACCCCAGCTACGTGGACGTTTGGTCGGTCGAGAATTTTCTCTACTACCCCATTGTCTGGCTTAACGAATACTCAACCAAAAAGCCAGTCGGACTTCTTTCCCTCACCTTCGCCGTCATCGGCGCTGTTCGCTATTGGAAACATCTACCGGTGCGGGTAGCGGTTTGGTCTATTTTGGCTGCAACTGTCGTACTCGGGATTTCAACGACCAACTCTCAACGACATATACTGGTTATCGCACCTGCAATCTGGATGCTGGCTGGACTTGGACTGGTTAAGGTATTGCAATGGCTTAATCGTAGAATAAAGACTCGCCCCTTCGTTGTCGGTACAATCGGATTAATTTGGGCTTTACTGATTGTTTGTGCCATAGAACCTGCTTCACAGCTACAGGCTCGATTGATAAAAGTGTTTGAAGGGTTACCCGTCTATGCCGAAATGCAGGAGTTCGGACTGCAAGGCGTTGACCTAAATCAACCTGTTCTGCTACTCGGATTCAATACTGATCAATATAATCTATTGGCTATTCGCTGGCGTGCCGCCGTACTTTCTGGCAAACGCTTAGAGGATCTAAATATTGATCAGTTTCCCTTTGAACAGCGTGAACGCTATCTACAGCGCACGGGTCGCAAGCCACAGAAAGTTAGCGTTGATCCCAGCTTTCCCCGCCAACCCTTGGATGCTATTCTCGATAGTGGCTATTACGCTTACATTATTGAGACTCGTAATCTGCAAGAGCAATCCAGCATTCTCCATTCTGAGCAACATTCACTGGACAATTATCCTACGGTTACCCAGCAATTCTATCCCTGGTTAGTCACGGTCTACAAGATAGAAAATTAAGACTATTAGTTTAATTCGTGAACGGAATCATCAATATGCTGGCTGGCTTACCTTTACTCTCATTATTGCTTCTATTTCTAATTTTCCAGTATCCAGGTCAAGACTGGCGGGGTTCTGTCTTATCCGCAGCGATTGTCTGGGGAGTTTTGATCACGGTATTGACTGAGACGTTAAGTCTATTGAGAGTCTTGACATTTAGTTCAGTGTTGGTCTTGTGGCTGATTACAGATATCGCCCTCGGTTTGATCTATTATCGACGGGTTAAGAGAGGAAAGCGATCGCTAACTTTCCCTGAACCTCCTAAACTCACCCCAGTCTCACTGGTTTTCCTGGGCGGTGTCGTCTGTATCGTGGCGACAGTGGGTTTAATTGCCGTGGTAGCGCCACCTAATAATTGGGATTCTATGACCTATCACATGGCACGGGTGGTTCATTGGATACAAAATCGCAGTGTTGCCCATTATCCCACTTACTATTCGGCACAATTAGTTCATCCTCCGTTTGCCGAATTTGTGATCATGCATCTACAGATTCTCAGTCGGGGCGATCGCTTGGCTAATTTGGTGCAATGGTTAAGTATGGTTGGCAGCATTATTGGCGTATCCCTAATTGCTAAACAACTGGGTGCCAATCAACGGGGACAAATTTTTGCGGCGATTTTCTGCGCTACGATTCCGATGGGAATTCTGCAAGCATCCAGCACTCAAAATGATTATGCTGTCGCTTTTTGGCTAGTTTGTCTTGCCCATTATATTCTGTTGGCATTGCCCGCCAAAAAGATTCCGCTTCCCTTAGTTCTAAGTATTGGCGCTAGCTTAGGACTGGCTGTTTTTACCAAGAGTTCAGGCTATATCTATGCCTTTCCTTTAATGGTTTGGTTTTTCCTGGCGAAACTAAACCGCCTACGCTGGAAATTATGGAAACCAATAGGTATCATTACTTTTATATTTTTAAGCCTGAACTGGGGTCATTATTCACGCAACTTTGATTTGTATGGAAATCCCATATCGGTAGCCGAATATTCAGCCGACTATAAAATAGAAGTGTACAGTCTGCCGACATGGATCTCCAATATTATCAGGAATCTTTCTCTCCATGTTGATATCGTTAGATACCTAGGACTACAGGATTTTATTACGCCGATTACGGGGATTAGCCATAAATTAATCAGTATAATCCATTCGGTTTTGGGCGTTGATATGAATGATCCGCGAACAACCTGGCCCCTAAACTCCTATACAGTTCCGGGTCTATCCTTTGATGAAAATGTTGCCGGAAATCCCCTGCATCTCTTACTCATTGCATTAGCGATTATAGTTTTTGTGTTTAACAAGGAATTGAGGACAAAAAACAATGTAATCGGTTATGTATTGGCATTAATTGGTGGCTTCTTACTCCTTTGTTGGATGCTAAAAATTCAACCTTATCAAAGTCGCCACCATCTTTCGCTGTTTGTCCTATTTTCGTCTTTTGTCGGTTTAGTTTTTAACAAAAGCTGGAATCGTCATGTTTTAATGATTATGGCTGTGATTATGCTCGTAGCATCAATTCCCTTTGTGGTGGGTAATAAATACCGACCGATTGCTGCCGAGCAAAATATATTTAATACCAGCCGCAATGAACTGTACTTTGCTAATCGTAAATATCTCAAAGAACCCTATTTCGCGACCGCTGATTTTCTCAAAAAACAAAACTGTGAAACGATTGGGTTATCTTTAGGAGGTACAGCCGTACCATCGGGGACGTATTGGGAATATCCATTTTGGGTACTTTTGCAGGAAAATAATTCTCAAACTATTCGGTTTGATCATGTTTTACATCCGGATAATCGCTCTCATGCAAAATCGAAGATATATCCCCACAATAATTTTAATCCCTGTGCCATTATTGCGGTTAGAAGTAGTAAAGAGGAACCCGTTAAAGAAATGGTGGTTCAGAGTAGCACTTATGTCAGCGCTTGGTCAGCTAACTCAGACCCGATCAATGTGTTAGTTAAAGATAGGGGAGATGTGAAAGAATTAGATTGACCACTGATGCTGATATTTTCTTGGTGAGAAGGGCGGGTTTTGTTGAGAGGTTATTGGTGAGAAGGGCGGGTTTTGTTGAGAGGTTATTGGTGGATATTTGAATTGAGTCCCTAAACCCGCCCCGACAATTGTGGCTAAACCCGCCCCTACACCCGCCCTGACAATTGACCCTTCGCTTGGCTAGTGGGACATGCTTATGACTGATTACTGGCTCGATACTTAGCGGGCATAGTACTATCAAGATGAGTGTTTCCTGATCTTTTCCAGATATCCCGTGATTACCAACTCCGTTGACGCCATTCTGAACCGCGCCTTAGCTGGTGAAGACATTTCTCCCCAGGAGGGTGTTATTCTCCTAGAGCAAACGGAACCTGCTGCTGTGGGGGCGATTCAGGAAACGGCTGACCAATTGCGCCACCACCAAGCAGGCGATCGCGTCACCTACGTGATTAACCGTAATATCAACTTTACCAATATTTGTACTCAACACTGTAGTTTCTGTGCCTTCCGCCGCGATGCGGGTACAGAGGGGGCGTATTGGCTAGATTGGGGGCAAATTCTGGAAAAAACAGGGGATGCGGTACAACGGGGGGCGACGGAAATTTGTATGCAGGGGGGTTTGAACCCGCAAGCCAATATTAATGGCGCGGCTTTACCCTATTATCTGGAATTAGTGCAAACGATTAAGCAAGCCTTTCCCCAACTGCATCTCCATGCTTTTTCCCCCCAGGAAGTCCAATTTATCGCTGAACAGGATGGATTGAGGTATGCTGATGTCATTGCCGCACTGCAAGAGGCTGGGGTTAGTTCCATGCCTGGAACGGCGGCTGAGGTTTTGGATGATCAGGTTCGCCGCATCCTTTGTCCGGAAAAGACGAATACAGCTACCTGGTTAGACATTGTGGGAACGGCGCATCGATTGGGAATGCCCACAACTAGCACCATGCTTTCGGGTCATATTGAAACCAAGCAACAGCAGATGGGGCATTTAGCCAAGCTGCGATCGCTCCAGCAACGAACTCGCGCTCAAGGCTATCCAGGCTATATCACAGAATTTATTCTACTGCCGTTTGTGGGTCAAGATGCCCCTAAACCGTTGCGTCAGCGTGTGGGGCGAGATCAACCGATTCTCAAAGATGCCCTATTATTAACGGCGGTGGCGCGAATTTTCTTGGGCAATTGGATTCCCAACCATCAACCAAGCTGGGTGAAATTGGGTCTGGCTGGTGCGACAGAAGCCCTCAGATGGGGCTGTAATGACATTGGCGGCACGTTAATGGAAGAACATATCACCACCATGGCAGGGGCGCAAGGGGGAACCTGTATGGACGTTGAGACGCTTCAAGACGCGATTCATTCCCTAGGGCGTCCCCACCAGCAACGAGATACCCTTTATCGACCGATACTACAGGAGTTGTCAGTTGTATAAGTCCAAAAGGGAAAGAAAGAGTTTTGACGAAAGTAGGGGCGCATAGACGTGCGCCCTTACCAACGTCCAAAAACTGATCCCCTAATCAATCAGTAATAGCAAGTCCGGTTGATTGCCCACCGATACAATCACCTCATAACAAGTATGTAGGGTCTGCTGAATAAGTCTTGTGGTGGGGAAAAGGCTTTTATGCAGGAGGCAGAAGGCAGAAGGGAAGAGGGTTTAATCCAACCCACAATCGTTGTCCTGGGAGTATCTTTCTCACGCTAGGTGCTAGGTTTTTTACAA
>NZ_JAVJUO010000123.1:0-6935 GCF_040220555.1 Coleofasciculus sp. C1-SOL-03 | reverse complement strand
GCCGAAACCCTTAACCATCAAGGGTTAGAAGGCTATTAAAGCTGAAGAAAGTGCGAGGTTTTGGCTCAAAAATGCTCTATATCAAGAGCTTTTTGGGAAGATGCGATGCAGAATCTGCCGAAGACGGGGCAATGAAACTGTTAAGAGTTCCCTGTTCCCTGTTCCCTGTTCCCTATTCCCTCTTGGGAGCAACTGATGTCCTAAAATCGCCGCCTGTATTCAATAATCGCCCGACTATCCCCGGAAAAATCAGTCCCCCCCCGTAACAACACATTATCATTCAGCCGATAACGCAAATTATATTGAAAGGGTTCCCCAGTAGTTAACTCCTTCAACACCGACACTGAGAAATTTTGCGTGATATCAACCCCCGCCTCAGCCGCAAACCCTAAACTCGAAGCCCGTTCTTCATCATCAGGAATAATTGTCGGAAACAGACGAAACTCACTCAACGGTAACGCATCCGCAATAAAATTCCCCACGGGTGTCAACACCGCTGAACCCGCCAAATTCGCCAACCCCAACGTACTATTCCCTCGACCTAAAGTATCCACAAATCCCCCACCTAAGAGTGCCACAATTTCCGCTTCGCTGCGTGCAGGTGTACTGGTCAATTCCAACCGATCCTCCAGTTGAGACGCCGGTCCTTCCACCTGGGCGACAACCCGAACCGTTTGCACTGCGCCCAACTCAAAATCAGGCGCATCGGCAATTTCCGCCGTCTGGGTGTTTGTCGGGAGTCGCCGTTGGGTTGCTTCCGCCACCGATGTGACTAAACGTACATCTAAATAGGGATTAAGTCCTTGACCCGGAATAAATTCTGCCGTATTTTGATGTCCCCGCGCCAACCGGAATTGAGTCGTAAATAAATTTACCTGACCCCGCGTTAACCGAATCACACCATCGGGTCTTAAATTATCTAAAGACCCATCCAGCGTCAGCGTCCCTTCGGCGAGGAAATTCAAAATTGGTGCCTTTCTAATCTGAATATCTCGGACAAGGGTAATTTCTAAGTCATTAAACTCAATGGGAATACCCTCCTGCGTGTCACCCCCAATTCCTACACCAGTTCCTGCACCGCCATCTTGCTCAGGTAGTGGTACAGTACCATCAACTAAGTTAATTTCACCACTAACCGTGGGATTTAATGCTGTCCCAGTCAACACCACCTGACTTTGTTGGATCTGACCTCGGTATAGGGCTTTCAAGTTAATAGCTAGTTCCCCAATATTTACCGTGAGTGGATTTTGCTGAGGACTGGGCTGGGAGATGGGCAGGGTACCGGCGGCGATAATTTGACCGCCACCATAGTTTGCGGTCAAACTGTTGACATTAACCTGGTCAAAGTTGAACTCAATTTCGCCCGTCACATCCTCAAGCGGTTCGGGTAGGGCTTGGGAGGCAATTGTCGCCCCTTCGACGATCGCGGTTCCCTGTGCCCTGAGTCCTCTCGGACGACCTTCTTCTTGATCAAAGCTGCCTTGAATCTCTAAATTAACGCTTCCGGTTCCTTCCCTCCATGCCACTTGCTGGCGGGTGAGGATATTTAATAACGCCAACCCTTCGTCTTCCACATTCACACTCAAACGGAGTTCCTCACTCTCTGGGGCGGCGGCGCCGGGAACGGGTAACTGGTAAGGGATTCTCCCCTGAACCACTAACTGCGGTTCACCCTCCTCTGTGGGGATACTTTCGGCTAAAAAGCGTAACCGGGCATCACTGTAACTGAAACTCCCCTGCAAGGTTTCAATTGCTTCTTGATTCAGCGTCGCATCGGTTACCATGACTGATCCTCTGGCTTGGGGATTCTCTAAACGTCCCGAAAGCGTCGCTGTGGCGTCCAGATTGCCACTAACCGGACCGATCGCAGGCGGTAAATCCACCACCTCTCGGATCGGGGCAATGGGGACGTTTTCGAGGCGTAACTGACCCGATTGCGTCTCGCCACCAATCGTCCCGGAAAATGTCGCCACACTGTCTTGCGATCGCAAGGTAACCGGCAGCAGCGTCAGTACCCCCTCTTGGAAGCTACCTTGAAGCGTTGCCTGGTTTACCTGATAATCACCCCATTCCCAGTCTTGTCCCTGGAGGTCAAATTTGGCATTAATTCCCGATGCATAAGACCCACTAATCCGAACCATACCGCTAAACGTGCCATCTAACTCCTCTAAATCCGGCAGAATCTCCGCCTCTTGTTCCGCCTGCTGTCGTTGTTGCAGTAGCGTTTCAATTTCCGAGAGACGGCGCAGTTGGATGTTTAGTTTGGCTTGGGGCATTCCCACTTGGGCAATATTCCAGGGTGCGGTGGGGGTGGTGGGTGGTATTGTGGTCAGGTCGATTAACTGCAAACCCCCCACCAAGGTTTCCAGTTGTCCCTGTTCAATATTCAGCGTCCCTTGAAACTGGGGACCCGTGGGCGTTTGTTGAATTCGACCCGATAGGCTATACAGATTTTCCCCTGGTGTCGCGTCCCCGGGTAAACGACTGCCAAAAATTGGACCGGTTAATTCTACCTGGTCTAACGCTACGTCAAAGGTATTCAAATTAATTGCTACTTCCCCAGAAATATCACCGACCAAGGGTTGAGTCTCTAGGGCGGCAGGTACCGGGGCGATATCTTTAATCAAGGCAATGGGAATATTTTCCGTATTCACCCGTAGTACATTACCCTGGCGGGTGCCGGTGGCGATCGCCTCGTCGCGACGAATGGTAAAGGAGACGGGCAGGTAATTAGATCCCAGGGCTACCTCAATCTGATCCGTCTCACCTTGTAGATCTAAGTCTACGCCCTCTCCGGGTATCACCCTCACTGGACCAGCGAGTTCTTCTTCAAACCTCAACCCACTGACGGCAAAATCCGCCAGTTCTAAATTCCCCTGCACACGAGGATTCGTCACTGTTCCGGCAATTGTACCCGTAAAATCCGCCAATCCCGCCACATCCACATCCGCTGCGGCTGGGGGTAAATACGCCGAAAGTTCGGTTAACTCTAAGTTATTTGCCGCCACATCTAAATTAAAATTCCCCACCGCCCCAATTCCCTGATCCAACTGGGCAGGATTCACGCCAATAAACCCACTAGCAGACAGTCCCTCGGCGGTCAACTGTTGCAGGTCTATCCCTTGACCTGTCCAACGAAATGCGGTATCCACAGGACGATCAATTAAAGCAAATCCTTGACTAAACCGCAGTTGACCCGCCGCCCTGAGTGATCGGGCGATCGCTTCTGGGGTCAATGTCTCTAAACGGGTGGAAACATCCAGATTCCCGCTGACTGTTCCCGCAAACTGTTCCCCAAACCGTGCTAATTCAATCCCTCTAGGGTTTAACTGGGCTTGTAGCCTCCCATTACTTAACTGTACTGCCGTCGCCCTCACCGTACCTCCCGCCACGGCTAACCTGCCCTGACCTTGGGCTTGAATCTGATCCAATGCCACCTTCTCAACAGACCCCGACAGGTCAAAATTCCCCGCCAACACCCCAGCAAATTGGGGCGGTAATTCCGGCGCTAACCTCGCCAACTCCAGTCCCGCTGCTTGCACATCTGCCTGCCAACGTCCGGCGACAAGGCTAATCTCCCTTGCCCGGATGATACCCCCTGCCAAATTAACTAGGGCATTTCCATCCCCGCGAATCGTTTCCAGCGCCACCTGATCCAGACTCCCGGACAGATTCATGATTCCGCTGACATTTCCCGACAATTGCGACGGTAGCTGAGGTACAACCCCCACCAATCCCACCTGATTCGCCGCCACCGCCGCTTGCCAACGACCGGCATTGACATCCAAATTCGCCACCTGAACTGTTCCCCCACCCACATTCAGTTGTCCCTCACCGGAGACATTAATCGCTGATGGCGAAAACTCATCCAAAGACCCAGACGCGACAAACGTACCACTAAACGGAGACTCCAGTTGCGGTGGTAATTGAGGCACAAACGCTGCCAATTGAATCCGATTCGCGTCTATCCCGGCTTGCCAACGCCCCTTGTCCAGAGTCACGTTCTCTACATTAATCCGTCCCCCAGCCGCTGTCAGCGCCACTTGACCCATCCCCCTAATCCCGGAAATCGAGGGATCTGCCAGAGAACCAGACAGGGCAAACGTGGCGTTAATTGGTTCTTTTAGGGCGTCCGGAATTTGCGGCGCTAACTCTCCTAATTGCACCCCATTGGCATCAATATTCGCCCGCCAGCGCCCTTGAGACAGTTGAATAGTCTCTACACCAATCGTTCCCCCCGCCAGATTCAGGCGTCCCCTACCCTGGGCGCGAATCTGGGATACGGCAAACTGATCCAAAGGGGTTGATAGGGTAAACTGACCTGCTACCGTCCCCTGAAACTGCGACGGCACATCAGCCAGTTGAGACAGTTCCATCCCTTGGGCTTGGACTAAGGCGGTGAGACGATTATCCAGAACTTGCAGATTTGTCGCCGTAATTGTACCCCCCGCCGCTTGCACCGTCGCCTTTCCTGTAGCGCGGATGTTTTGGGGATTATCCAACGGACCGAAAATTCTGGCGGTTCCGGAGAGAGGACCAACGGGAATCGGTAGGGTGGTGTTGTAGGTTTTCGCTAGTGCTGGGGTTGGCAGGTTATTAGCTTGCAAGTTAAATTGTAATCCTCCCGTTTCCCCCAGTTCAATCACACCCCCTCCAGTAATTTTGCCGCCGATGACGGGTTGGGCTTGCAGGTTGCGAACGGCAAGGCGGGTGGGATCTTGCGGTTGGGCGGGTGTGGTGAGGGTAAAATCGGTACTGATGGATCTGAAGGTGACGCGATCAATCTGAGTCGGTTTCGTGGTCACGGCTTCTCCCTTCACCACAGGTTGGGTCAACGAACCTGTGACTAGCAGGGTGGCTTGGACTTCTCCGGACAAGGGAACGGGCGTGTCTTCCAGATTAAAGGTTTGCAAAACGGGTTTGATCTGTATCGCTTGGGTTTGGGCGGTGAGATTAAATCCCGTCTCTAGATCCACGCTACCATTGGCGGTGGCGGGAATTTGCCCGAATTGGGTGGTTACATCTTCTAAACGAATGGTTGTCTCTTTGAAGCGTAATCGCCCATTAGTATTGGCAAAGGCTTGGGGAAGTTGAGGAACTTGGGCGGTGACATTATCGAGGGTGGCGTTTCCCAGAAACTGGAGGGGTTGATCCGGTTGAATTGTCAGTTCTAAGTCCCCACCAACATTACCCGCATTCACGTCAAGGGGTAGGGGAATTAGCTGATCTAGGGTGCTAGCATTGACATTTTGCCCATTAACTTGTAAGTGAGTGGTGCTAGTGGGGAAGAGGTGTTCGCCTTTCAGGTTAAAGGTACCGCCACTAGCGATTTCACCTTGGACATCGAAGCGAATGATGTCATTATCCTGTAAGAATTGACTACTCCCCTGGGGAATTGCGATCGCGACGGGGGATTGGGGTTTGCCTTCGGTGGATCGAGGCACAAGCTGCACATCAGCATCTCGCACCCCTAAGCGTTGCAATTCTACCTCAATTGCACCGGGTTCTCCGGGTTCTTTGAGTTCTAGGGGCATCCATGATCCATCGACGGCTTGTTCGATATAGACATCCGGTTCAATCAGGGTAACATTTAATTCTAACCGACGGTCGAATATAAGCGGGAGTAAATCATACTCAACCTCCACCGCTTCCATCGAGGCGCGATCAGGTTCGGTATCGGTAGGAGGTAAGGCGGCGCTATCAAAGCGCAGCCCATTCAGGGAAAAGCGTTCAACGTCGCCAATTTCCACGGGGCGTTGTAGGAGTTGGGTGAGGTTTCTTGCTACCAGGGGTGCCAACATCTGTTGGATAAAATACCACGCAAAAGCCGCCCCCCCAGTAATTCCCACCAGCAGGATGATACTGATCCCAATCAACCAACGCCGACGTCGCGAGTGTCTAGGCGATGGAGATTCCGGTTGTTCATTGGAATTGGATTCCGGTTCGTTACTGGGAGGGGGTGCATTCGTCATTCGTCATTTGTCCTTTGTCCTTTGTCCTTTGTCAGGGTTTAAGGCTTGTTAACATGCTTAGTACAGCGTACAGAATTGAGGTTCAGGTACTGAGACGGTTAGGTGTCTGTTGTGAGTGCGATCGCTCGTGCTAATTTTAATCAGGGACAGTATAGTTTATATTTCTTTACTATAAACCGATACTAGAATACGCCAATTCCCCCAACAGGTATAGATGAGATGGTTACAAGTTTTGTTTCTTACCGCCTCAATTCAGTTTAAAATAACTTACAACAAGTTATTGAAGCGATTTTGATGCTTCGGAACATCAATTTTATCTGACCCTAAGCCAAGCAAGACATAGACAAAATAGCTTTAAGAAACGCTAATAACTGGGCAACTACCATTGTCGAAGGATTAGATCATCCCTGGGGGATGGCATGGTTACCCGATGGTGCGATACTGATTACGGAGCGATCGGGACAACTGCGAATTGTCCGCGATGGGGTACTTGATCCCACACCCATCCCTGGAGTCCCAGAAGTGTTTGCCTTCAAGCAGGGTGGATTAATGGATATCTCCCTTCATCCCCGCTTCTCGGAGAATTCATTAGTCTATCTCACCTATTCCCACGGTACACGCCAAGCCAATCATACACGAGTTGCCCGTGCCAAATTTGAGGGTAGCGCCCTCCAGGATTTCGAGGTAATTTTCCAGGTATCTCAACTCAAATCTGGGGGACAGCACTTCGGTTCCCGCATTGTGTGGTTACCTGACGATACCCTGTTAGTGGCGATTGGTGATGGGGGAAATCCACCGGTTCAACTCGACGGTGATTTAATCCTTGACACTCCCCCGGTTGAAAACGCGGGGGATTCTTCGTTCATCCAAACACCTTAGAGTATTGACTTTCATCAATACTGCTATAGGGCGAGTTGTCCCGAAGCGTTTATCCAGTAGTCCTGGAATGTTCCTGTATGCCCT
>NZ_JAVJUO010000122.1:0-29962 GCF_040220555.1 Coleofasciculus sp. C1-SOL-03 | reverse complement strand
GTTCTAACGCCGTACTGATGGGAGAGTATTGGCAATAGCAGACGACAATTGCATCAAAATCACTGCTGGGGGATTCTGTCTTGTACTCTTCAACTCGGGTTACTTTCCAATCTCCGATGCGGCTGTGGGTGCTAGCATCTGAGAACTGTATAAGTGTTGTGGTCAGGGAAGCGGGGGAAGCAATGGTACAACATTGGTACATTTTCCCTGATAGCGTGCGGAGTCTGGGGTTTTTTAAAAAAGAGACTTAAATCTTTTTAAGGGTATCCTGAAAGACTAATTGAAACCACATTTATATCACTTCAAATTTAGTATGACAAGTAATATTCATGTATTACTGTAGTTTTGCTGATTTTGGTTATAATCAGAATACTTCTCCAATAATTAGGGTAGACCCAGATTTATTTATGGTGTCGCCTGAGATAATTTAGCATAACAGTTACGGAAAAGCAAAATTCTTGAAATCATCATTAACAACCCTATGAGCGATCTGAGCAGCTATCAAATCCACGAAACTTTGTACCAAGGCATGAGAACCGAAGTTTATCGTGGACTATGCACCAGGAACGACCAACTGGTGATTATTAAAGTGCTGCGTAATCCTCACCCCAACGTTAATGAGTTGATAAATCTTCGCCATCAATACGTCATCACTCGTCATCTTGAACATGCCAAGATTGTTAAACCTCTTGCCTTGGAAAGTTATGGGAATGGATATGCTTTGGTGATGCCCGACTCAGGGTCAATCGCTCTTTCGGACTATTGGCAACAGTGCGATCGCACTCTACAGCAATTTCTCGACCTTGCCATTCAATTGGCAGAAGTCTTACACTATCTTCACCAGCAACGCATCATTCATAATGATATCAAACCAGCGAACATTCTGATTCATCCCCAAACCCATCAGATTCAATTAATTGACTTTAGTCTTTCCAGTTTGCTCCCTCAACACCAGCAACAACGAATCAGCCCTAATGGTTTAGACGGAACGTTAGCCGATATTTCCCCGGAACAAACCAAACCCATGAATCCGATGATTGATTATCGCACGGACTTTTATGCGTTAGGTGTTACATTTTACGAACTTTTAACCGGGGAATTACCTTTAAACAGTGATGACCCCATGAGGTTGGTTCATAGTCACATTGCTAAAATGCCCATCTTAGGCAACGGGGAATACACAACAGACAACAACCAACAGCATTCATCCTCCCTCCACGCCCCTATTCCCCAAGTCCTGATTGACATCGTACTTAAATTGATGGCGAAAAATGCCGAAGACCGCTATCAAAATGCTTTAGGATTAAAGCATGATTTAGAGCAATGTTTACAACAATTCCAATCGGGAAACTCACTCAGCTACCCGCATCAAACCTCCACCCAAACAACTAACACCGTTACCGCAAGTCCCTCCTCTATTGATCTAGCCTCCGCTATCAAAGCATCTCAAGCCATTTCCCAAGAAATGTCCCTTGAGGCGCTGTTGTCCAAATTCATGCAAATTATCGCCGAAAATGTAGATGCCGATCGCGCGGCTATACTCTTAAATAATTCGGGTAATTGGCATGTAGCTGGATGGTGGGATCATGGCACTTATAACCGATCAAGCAACGTATTTGACCCCCCTAATTCTCTACCACAAACCATCATCAACACAGTCAAACGAACTCAAACACCCCTACTCCTCAATAACGTCCCCGAACACAAATCCTTTAGCGCCGACCCTTATCTGAGCCAAAAACAACCCCTGTCTCTAGTCTGTACCCCAATTCTCCACAGTGGAAAAATAGTCGGTTTGCTTTACCTAGAAAACAATCTGATCACCGATGCTTTCACCCCAGACCAGATTGAATTACTCAACCTGCTCACATCTCAAGCGGCTATTTCCATCGAAAATGCCCGACTTTATCACAGTCTAGAAGACTACAACCGCAACTTAGAACAAAAAGTCACCGAACGCACCCAAGCACTCGCCCAAGCCCTCGAAGAACTCAAGACAACCCAAGATGAACTGATTCAAAAAGAAAAAATGGCAGCATTGGGACAACTCATTGCTGGCGTTGCTCATGAAATCAATACGCCTCTAGGCGCCATTCGTTCCTCGGCTAGAACAATTGCTAAATTCCTCGACCAAACCCTAGAACAGTTACCCACACTGTTTCAATCTCTCTCAACCGAAGACTCCGCGATTTTCCTAGCTTTACTGCAACGCTCACTGCAACACCAATCAACAGTCTCCACTAAAGAAGAGCGTAAGTTGAAAAGAACCCTAAGACGGGAATTGGAAAACTCAGACATTGCTGATGCCGATATCATTGCTGAGAAGCTAGTCATTATGGGTATTACGGATGAAATTGCCAGCTTGATGCCCTTATTACACAGACCGGATAGTTTTAAGGTTTTAGAAATTGCCTATAAACTATCTGAACTTAAACGAGGTACGGCTATGATTAATACGTCCACAGACCGAGCCTCAAAAGTGGTATTTGCTCTGAAGACCTATTCCCGCTATAACCAATCGGGAGAAAAGATCAGCGTGAACCTGACTGAGGGAATTGAAACGGTTTTAACCCTCTATCACAATCAACTCAAACAGGGAGTTGAGGTGATCCGAAACTATGCCGAAATTCCACCTGTATCCTGTTATCCCGATGAACTAAGTCAGGTGTGGACAAATCTGATCCATAATGCCTTACAAGCGATGGATAACCGAGGGACGTTAACGATTGATGTCACGCAGGAGAATCAACAGGCTAAGATTAGCATTACCGATAGTGGTTGTGGCATACCCGAAGACATTAAACAGAAAATATTTCAGCCCTTTTTTACCACTAAACCGACGGGAGAAGGGAGTGGGTTAGGACTGGATATTGTCAAGAAAATCATGGATAAACATTCCGGTAACATGACTGTAGAAAGCCAGCCTGGTCGGACGACATTCAATGTTTTTATCCCCATTCAGTCTTAGCCGTAACCCACGACTGACAATAAGGACGAATAACCAATAACTAAGGATGAATGACCAATGAGTAAACCCATTATTTTATGTGTTGACGACGAAAAAGACATTTTACAGAGTCTGAGAACGCAACTCATGGAGGCATTTGGCAGTGCCTACACCTATGAAGTGGCTGAAGATGCTGATGAGGCTTTAGAAGTAATTGATGAACTCATCGAGGATGAAATGCAAATTATTCTTATTGTCTCGGATTGGTTAATGCCTGGGATGAAGGGAGATGAGTTTCTGATCAAAGTGCATCAGAAATTTCCTAACGTCATTAAAATTATGCTCACGGGTCAAGCCGATGAAATCGCCATTCAACGAGCCAAAGAGCAAGCCAACCTCCATTGCTGCTTATTTAAACCTTGGTCTGAAGCTGAATTAGTCGAAACCCTCAAATCAGGTTTAGCCCAACTTGACTAACGTCAGGATGAAATTAACTAGCGAAAAATGATCTATGAGCTATGGTTCTATTATTAATAAACTTCCCTTACGGATAGTTCTTATTGTACCCTTTGTCCTCCAAATTATTGGTGCAGTCGGATTAGTTGGTTATTTGTCTTTTAAAAATGGACAAAAATCAGTTAACAATTTAGCGAATCAATTAATGGAAAAAAGCAATGATCATATTAAAGATAATATTTCAGACCACTTGACCTTACCTCATAAAATAAATAGAGCGAATAAAACCTTGTTAACTTTGCAAGCTTTTGATTTAGACAATACTCAAAAAATAGAACAATACTTTTTACAACAGTTGCAAATTTTTGAGAACGTCACTAGCATAGTATTCGGCAGTCAAACAAAAGATTTTATTGGCGTAGAATTACGAGCTAATGACCAATTAGTAGTCATGAAATCAAATACTACTACTAATTATGATTTACATACTTATGAGGTGAATAAAACAGGGAAATACATCAAAACCATCAGCATTAGTAAAGGTTACAATCCAACGATTCGACCTTGGTATACAAAACCAGTAGAAGCAAAAACAGAAGTTTGGAGTGATATTTTTCCTCAATTAGATACAAAGGGTTTAACCTTAGCAGCCGTACAACCCGTTTATGATGCTCAGGGTAATCTTCAAGGCGTGATTAATAGTAGTTTTTATTTGGCAGCGATTAGTGACTTTTTACAACAATTAAAAATCGGCAATACGGGTCAAAGTTTTATTGTTGATGAATCAGGGTATTTGGTTGCTACCTCTACTTTAGAACAGTTGGCAAAAACTGACCAGGGTCAATTAGAAAGAGTCTTGGCGATTCATAGTCAAGATACAATAACTCAAAAAACTGCTGTATATATTTCCAACAATTTATTCAATGGCAATAACACCATCAATGATTTAATTGTTAAAACTATAGTCATTAACAACCAAAAATACTTCCTCCAAGTCAGTCCTTATCGAGATCAATTTGGATTAAACTGGTTTGTCGTCGTGGTCGTCGCTGAGTCTGATTTTTTAAAGGAAATCAATGCAAGTAAACGTCAAACAATTTTCCTTTGTATATTAGCCTTAATCTTGGCAACTGTAATTGGATTGATTTCTAGCCTTTGGGTAACAAAACCGATCATTGAACTTAACCAAATTTCTCAAGAAATTGCTCAAGGAGAATTTAATAAAACGGTCACCATTAACCGAGAAGATGAACTCGGTCAATTGGCACGTTCGTTTAATCAAATGGCATCTCAATTACAAGTCTATTTTCAAACCTTAGAAGAAAACGAAAATCGGTTAAGACAATTCCTAGAAGCTATACCTGTAGGTGTTACCGTTCATGAAACTAATGGTCAGATCTGCTATGTGAACCAGACTGGACAAAAGTTATTAGGGATGACTTCTCATGTAGAAGCTAAAAAAGAGGAACTCAGTCAAGTGTATAAAATTTATCAAGCCAACACCAATCAACTTTACCCGATAGAATCTCTACCTATTGTTAATGCCTTAAAAGGAAAAACGGTTTATCTTGATGATTTAGAACTACATCAACCCGATAAAATCCTCCCCTTAGAAATTTACACAACACCTATCTTCGATGAACAAGGTGAAATTATTTATGCGATTGCTGCTTTTCAAGACATTACCAACCGCAAACAAGCCGAGAAGCTGCTAGCGGACTACAATCGCACTTTAGAAACACAGGTGGCTGAACGAACCCAGGAACTCGCCCAAGCCCTCGAAGAACTCAAAACCACTCAAGATGAACTAATCCAAAAAGAAAAAATGGCAGCTTTGGGTCAACTTATTGCAGGCGTTGCCCATGAAATTAATACGCCTCTAGGCGCTATTCGTTCCTCGGCTGGAACGATTGCTAAATTCCTCGACCAAACCCTAGAACAGTTACCCACACTATTTCAATCTCTCTCTACAGAAAACTCCGCTATTTTCCTAGATTTACTGCAACGCTCACTGCAACACCAATCAACTTTCTCTACGAAAGAAGAGCGGAAATTTAAGAGAGCCTTAAGACGGGAACTGGAAAACTTGGACATTGCTGATGCCGATAGTATTGCCGAGAGGCTGGTGATTATGGGGATTTCTGACCAGATTGAACCCTTTATCCCTCTACTAAAAAGACCTGACAGCTTGCAAATCTTAGAACTCGCGTATAAACTTTCCGAACTCAAACGAGGTACCGCCACAATTAATACCTCCACCGAACGAGCCGCGAAAGTGGTGTTTGCTCTGAAAACCTATTCTCGTTATGACCAGTCGGGAGAAAAGATAAGCGTGAACCTGACTGAGGGACTTGAAACCGTCTTAAATCTCTATCACAATCAACTCAAACAAGGGGTTGAAGTGATCCGAAACTACGCCGAAATTCCACCTGTATCTTGTTATCCCAATGAACTTAATCAGGTGTGGACAAATCTGATCCATAATGCCTTACAAGCGATGGATAACCGGGGAACCTTAACAATTGATGTCACACCAGAGAACCAGCAGGCGAAGATTAGCATTACTGATAGTGGTTGTGGTATACCCGAAGAAATCCAAGGGAAAATATTTGAGCCATTTTTCACAACCAAACCTGCTGGGGAAGGGAGTGGTTTAGGACTTGATATTGTCAAAAAAATTATTGAAAAGCATTTGGGGTATATGACTGTAGAAAGTCAACCCGGTCGAACAACATTCAGTGTTTTTATCCCTATTGAATCCTGGCAGTAAGACGGAATTCTCTATAGAAAGGAGGTTAGTCAGGAAAACCCATTATTGTAGGGGTTTACGACGAAAAATATATTTTATCCCACATCCCGTTATACTAGGAGAGTAACCGTATAATAACCAAGTAAGTAGTCGGACAAAAGCAAACAGTACTGGATTAGTTTTTGTCAATAGTTCTCAACTCCTGACAAAGGACAAAGGACGTAGCTTGCTTCTCAAGGGAGCGAGTATAATCCATAACCCATAACGAATGACTAATGACCAATGACCAATGACAACCAAAAAACCAGTCATTATCTGTGTTGATGATGAAACCAACATACTCAAAAGCCTCAGGGCAGAACTTAAAGAGGCAATCAGTAATGAATATCTCATTGAAATTGCGGAAGGAGGAGAAGAAGCCTTGGAGTTAATTGAAGAATTGTTAGAGGATGGTTATGAAGTTGCTTTAATTATTTCAGACCATATTATGCCAGATATGAAAGGAGATGAGCTGTTAAAGCACGTTCATGTCCTCTCTCCCAAAACCCTCAAAATTATGCTGACTGGGCAAGCGGATCTGGAAGCGGTGGGACGGGCAATTAAATATGCAAAGTTATATCGTTATATCGCTAAACCTTGGGAAACTGAAGACCTAAAATTAACAGTTACAGAAGCCGTAAATAGTTATCTTCAAGATAAACAACTCGCTCAAAAAAATATAGAACTCCAGCGTTTGAATCAGGAGTTAGCGGAATCGGTACGGTTACTCAGTGCGAGTGAACGTAAGTTTCGGGCAATTTTTAATCATACATTTCAGTTTACCGGAATGCTCTCGGTTGAGGGCATTCTCTTAGAAACAAACCAAACCGCCTTAGATTTTGGCGGATTGCAGTTAGAAGACGTGGTGGGTAAGCCATTCTGGGACTGTTATTGGTGGACAATTTCCCCCGAAACCCAAGCTCAGGTCAAATTAGCGTTTGAAAAGGCGGTTGGCGGTGAATTTATTCGCTATGAAATCGATATCTTGGGGGCTGAAAATCGCACCGCAACGATTGATTTCTCAATAAAACCCATTGTTGATGAGAGTGGTATCGTTGAATATCTGATTATCGAAGGTCGAGATATTAGCGATGTTTATCGGGAACTGCACTTACGCCAAAAAGCCGAAGCGGAACTGATTCAACTTAACGAAGCCTTATCCCGCTTTGTCCCCCGCCAATTTCTCCAGCTTTTAGAGAAAGACAGTATTATTGATATTCAATTAGGCGATGAAGTGGAGCAGGAGATGTCGGTTTTATTTTCTGATATTCGCGACTTTACTACTCTGTCGGAAACGATGACGCCTGAAGATAATTTTAAGTTTATTAACGCTTATCTGTCCCAGATGGAACCTGCGATTATTGAACATCAGGGATTTATTGATAAATACATGGGGGATGGGATTATGGCGTTATTTAGTGGCAGTGCCGATGATGCCCTCCTCGCGGGAATTTCGATGTTGCAACGGTTAGCTGAGTATAATCGAAATCGGGTGAATTCGGGATATATACCCCTGGAAATTGGCATTGGCATCAATACAGGTTCTTTAATGCTGGGAACCGTCGGCGGACGACACCGGATGGATAGTACGGTCATTAGTGATCATGTCAATTTAGCCTCCCGACTGGAAAGTCTAACCAAAGAGTATGGCGTATCGCTGTTAATCACCCATTACACCTTGGCACGTTTACAAAACCCCACCGAGTATCATATTCGTTTTATTGAGCAGGTAAAAGTAAAGGGAAAATCCAAGGCTGTGGCAGTTTTTGAAGTCTTTGACAGCGATGAACCTCATCTCAAACAGAGTAAGTTAGTGACGAAAACAATGTTTGAACAAGGGTTGTTGTTGTACTATCAGCGACAAATGCAACAAGCCGCTCAACACTTTGAAGGGGTTATGGAAATGAATCCTAGCGATCCTGTTGCTCAACTCTATCTGCGGCGCTGTCAGTCGGGTAAGTAGGGCTGCTGTAGGGAGTCTTGTGCTGGGGAGAGGCAATATAGGCAATAGGCAATAGTTTCAACCTTCTGTTGGGGGAAGATTTGGCGATCGCATGATTGCTCCGGTTATCTGTTCGGTCGAATGTTAAGATAGATGTCCGAGATCCTACAAGATTAGCATCGAGCAGTTCCCTATTATGTCCCCTGAGCAGTCCCCACCCGATCGCCAAAACACTCTCGAAGAAATTCGTGCTACCCGCTTGGAAAAAGTCCAACAGCTTAAAGCGTTGGGAATTGAGCCGTATGCCTATCAGTGGCAGTCTACTCACCACGCGGCTGAACTGCAAGAGAAATTCGCGGATCTGGGGAATGGTGAAGAGGTTGAGTTTGAAGTCGCGATCGCCGGTCGTATTTTAGCCCGTCGTGTCTTTGGCAAGTTGGCGTTTTTCAATCTCCAAGACGAAACCGGAACGATTCAACTGTATCTGGACAAAAAGCGGATTACCGCAACCATGACAGATCTGCCGAATCCGTTCACCCCTCTCAAGCAACTCACGGATATTGGCGACATTTTAGGCGTAAAGGGGACAATTAAGCGCACCGATAAAGGGGAACTCTCGGTCTATGTCAGCGAATATGCTATCCTGACCAAATCCTTATTACCCTTACCCGATAAGTGGCATGGTCTCACCGATACCGAAAAGCGTTATCGCCAGCGTTATGTAGACTTAATGGTAAATCCCACAGTTCGGGAAACCTTCCGCCGCCGTGCTAAAATTACTGCCGCCATTCGCCGCTATTTAGAGGATCGTGGCTTTATTGAAATTGAAACCCCTGTATTTAGTACGGAAGCCGGAGGTGCAGAAGCCCGTCCCTTTATCACCTATCACAATACCCTAGAGATGGAGTTGTACCTGCGAATTGCCACAGAACTCCACTTGAAGCGGTTAATTGTCGGCGGATTTGAAAAGGTATTTGAGTTAGGGCGAATTTTCCGGAATGAAGGAATTTCCACGCGCCACAATCCGGAGTTTACCTCAATTGAGGTGTACCAGGCTTACGCCGACTACAACGATATGATGACGTTGACGGAAAATTTAATAACTACCGTCACTCAAGAAAGTTTGGGAACCCTAGAAATTACCTATCAAGGTGAACCGATTAACTTTACACCGCCTTGGCGTCGCGTCACGATGCATGAGTTGGTGCAGGAAGTGACAGGGTTGGATTTTAATCAATTTCAGACATTAGATGACGCAAAAGTTGCGGCTAAAAAGGTGGGGATTGAAGGGGTAGAGGACTGTCCATCATTAGGGAAACTCCTCAACGAATGCTTCGAGCAAAAATGTGAAGAAACTCTGATTCAGCCGACATTTATTGTTGATTTCCCGATTGAAATTTCTCCCCTGGCTAAACCGCATCGTTCTAAGCTAGGATTAGTGGAACGGTTTGAGTTATTTATTGCTGGGCGAGAAACGGCGAATAGCTTTTCTGAATTAACTGATCCGATGGATCAACGGGAACGTTTAGAAGCGCAAGCTGCACGGAAAGCGGCTGGAGACTTGGAAGCCCAAGGGGTTGATGAAGACTTTCTCGCGGCGTTGGAGTACGGAATGCCACCAACCGGGGGATTAGGAATTGGGATTGATCGTTTGGTGATGTTATTGACGGATTCGGCAAGTATTCGGGATGTGATTGCGTTTCCGTTGCTCAAGAGTAGCAGCCGCGATGGTTCCCCTGCACCCTGAGCGATATCATGTCCGTTGGAATACTTACACAATCGGTTGAGACAAGGCAGAGGGCAGAAGGCAGAAGGCAGAAGGCAGAAGGGAAGGATTTCGCGAACCATGACAGATTCTACCTTAGACTGCAACTTGGTATAAACTAACTTACAATGAAGTATCAATGACCAATGACCAGAAGCCCACGGTACGAACCGGATGAGAACGTCTCACGGCATGGCGCAACTGACCCTGATAAGTGTGAGGACATGGCTGATAAGTACGGCTGGAACCTTGTCAGGATTGAGGAAACTGGCGATCCAATGCTTGAGGTTGACTGTGTTTTTGAGGGTGAAACCGAGTTCCCACCTAGTCCCTATGAACCCAAACATGAGAGGGAGAAATAACTTGTGAACAGATGGATTGTTTTCAAAACTGAATCAGCTTCATCAAAGGGGTGGAAGGAGCGCAAGTTGCAACCTGCGGGACACTTAACCCGGATGCTGGCTGAGTATTTGGATTGTTCTGACAAGGCATTGCCAGAACCAGGCGATCGCCCGCGTGAGTTTGCTCGTTTTGAAGAGTCGGTTGATCCAAACTTCCCCGATGCTAGCACTCATGTTTGTTGGTCTAACTGGGAAGTGAGCCGAGTTGAGCGGTTTAAGTCGGTTGAGTCGGTTGAGTATGACGAGATTGTTGTGTGTTATTGCCGTTATTCACCGATTGAGCCGGAGTGGAAGGAGTTACCCAAGGTTGGTGTTTTGCAAGAGGGGAAACTTTAACTCTTTGCTATTTGACTGCTCATTGGTGAGTGCGATCGCTCTTTGAGTGTGCCAGAGGTATCTGAAACAGAGTTCCGCAATGCTCTGTTGAGGCTAAGTTACAGCTTGCCGAATAGATGTGGATGTGGGACAAAGGGGAAGCGATCGCCCCGATGAACTGCAAACCTGAGTAGGCTGAAGTGGGGAGCGATCGCATCCTGTCCATACAGCCACTATTAAGTTGATTTCTGCACAGAAGCTTTGGACACCTTTTGTGCTGCTGCATAGATTCGCAATGCAGCCGCCATCTGCTGTTGGGCGGTTTCCCCTTGTGCCTGGAACTAAGCAAAAGTTTCGGTATCTATGGGTACTGTAACTGTCACAAACGATTCGGGAATACGCCATTGCGCCTTAGCAAAAAACTCCTCTGACAACGGTGCAATATCAGAGGTATCAATATCCTCATCATTCATAGCATCAACTCTAGTCCAGTCGGTTTTTGAGGTATTGCTCATAGCGTTTTCGTTCATAAAATGGTGAATTAGAATTGTAGGGGCGCACCGACGTACATTGGTGTCAGCTTAAGGTAAAAAGCTCTTAGAGCGGGGGGTGTAGGGGCGGGTTTTACAGATCACTTATGGCAACCAACTGATAACTTAACTAAACCAGCCCTTCTCCGGTGGCTTAAGTTGACACGGATGCGACGTGCGCCCATTCTAACAGTCAAATCTATTCCACAATTTTAGCTGTGTCAGTCCACTACATCTAGAGCCTTTGCGTAAGTCCTACAATTTTCAGCAAAGGGCAAGAGGGCAAAAAGAGCAAAGGGCTACTGACGAATCCTCGAATACTCGCACACTACCCGAAACCCCATAACGTAGTAGTCGAGGACAGTGAAAAGGTGATCGATGTTGCGAGATGCACAACGACACAGTCTCGGATTATCATCCCAGGAACCGCCGCGTATCACACGTCCGGCACTCTCATCATCGGTGCTGAATTCAGCCATTGCTGGAGACAGAAAATTAAGGGTTGTCTAATTAAGGGCGTATGCCATACGCCCCTACATCCAACTAATTTGTCCTACTGTAGGGGCGCAAGAACCTGCGCTTAAATGCAACAATCTTGAACATTTTTCCCCATGATATTGGAAGAGCCGAGACTTTGAATTCCAGTTCACCCTAGAATTGGGGGGCTAGGGCAGCTAACAATCTCATCGGCAAAGGGCAAAAGGGCAAAAGAGCAAAGGGCTATTGAAGAATCCTCGGCAACTCGCACACTACCCGAAAACCAACAAAGTCGTTGATGTCGATGCCGGGGTAAGAGGTAAAGCGAGACGCACAACGGCAACGGCTTGGAGCGAAGTTCCAGGAGCCGCCGCGTAGCACACAAATAGCAATCTCATCATCGCTTAACCAGGCACTTCCATCCTTCGGTGCGCCCTCGTAATTATCACGCCAGTGGTCTAAACACAATTCCCGAACGTTCCCGTGCATATCGCACAAGCCAAAGGCATTGGCTATGCCAAAATGGTCTACTGGTGTAGTTTTTTTGCGGTATTCTCCTTTGGGCCCTCGTCCATAAGAACCCGACCAGCCATACTCTGTGTTATCAGTTCCGCGATAATTAGCTAAATCGGTAGTAATCGTTTCCCCAAAATGAAAAGGAGTCGTTGTCCCTGCACGACAAGCATATTCCCATTCTGCATCAGTGGGTAGGCGATAACTGCGATGAGTGTATTGAGAAAGGCGCTGACAAAACTCCACTGCATCGTACCAACTGATACATTCCACGGGACGATTATCACCTTTGAAACGGGAGGGATTAGGATTGAGTTCGCGGTTAACTGGAGGTAAGGAAGCCACTACCCGCCACTGCGCCTGAGTTACTGGATACTTACCCATAAAAAAACTAGGCACGTTCACCTGATGCACGGGTTCCTCACTAGCGCTTCGCTCTGGTTCATACTCTGGGGAACCCATATTGAAGCTGCCTTTGGGTATCAGCATCATTCGTATACCAACGTCATCGCTCAGTTGCTCTACAAAAAATTGAGCTTCTCCCTGATGTCGCTTGATGATGACTTTGGGTTTCCCTTCCTGAGTTTCTAGGGGCTGGCTCATTCTCTAGACTTCCTGCACGAATCAAAACTTGCCTTCCTAACCCCACCATATCCTCAAAAGTAAGGACACACATCAAGGGCGCACGTCGGTGCGCCCCTACATATCGTGCCTTTACGTAAGTTCTGAAAATTTTAGGTAAAGGGCAAGAGGGCAAAAGAGCAAAGGGCTACTCAAAAATCCTCGTAAACTCGCACACTACCCGAAACCCGACAGAGGAGTTGTCGTCGCCGGGGCTATAGTTGTTGCGAGAAGCAGAACGACAATAACAAGGATAGCTGAACCAGGAACCGCCGCGTCGCACACGTCCGGCACTCTTATTATCGGTTAACCAAGCACTTCCATCATTCGGTGTCCCCTTATAATTATCATGCCAGTGGTCTAAACACCATTCCCAAACATTGCCATGCATATCACACAAACCAAAGGCATTAGCTATGCCAAAATGGTCTACTGGTGTGGTTTTTTTTCGGTTTTTTCCTTTTACTCCATCACCATAGGTTGCGGTTGCACGATAGTTTGCCAATTCTGCGGTCATTGTTTCTCCAAAATGAAAGGGGGTAATTGTTCCAGCACGACAAGCATATTCCCATTCGGCTTCGGTGGGTAGGCGATAAGTGCGATGAGTGTATTGAGACAGACGTTGACAAAACTCCACTGTATCGTACCAACTCACCTTTTCCACCGGGCGATGATCACCTTTGAAATGAGAAGGATCTGGATTAAGTTCGCGGTTAACTTGGGATAAAGAGGCAACAAATCGCCAAAGGCTCTGAGTGATGGGGTATTTGCCCATGAAAAAACTACTGACAACGACCTCATGCTGGGGTCTTTCATTATTGGAACTTTCTAGTTCCTGCTGAGGCGAACCCATGACAAATGTTCCCTTCGGAATCGCAACCATTTCCAAGATGAGATTCTCACCGAGGACTTCGATGAATTGGTTGTTGCTCCCCTGCTGACGCTGGACTACCCATTGGTTCTCTTGTCGGGTAAGCGTGGCAACTGTAAATTCAAAGGGTTGTAGGTCATGTTCCCTTGTCTCAGGTTCCGACTCTAGAGTAATAGTGGCAATGGTAAACTGCTCAACTTGGAGAGGAGGGAAAGACGAGTCTACATCTGAGGTTTTGACCAAACGTGCTGTCTCAAATTCCAGCGTCTTTAACTTTGGGAAAGAGGGTTCCGATACTGGCTTAATCCAATCCGTTCTCCGTTGAGCATCCTGTTCCACCAGTTCAGCCATGGATGCAAACTCACCCCCTAAACTGTGGAGGAATTGAGTAGCAATTTGAGCGAAGGGGAGAATCGCGGCTTGGGTTTCCTGACTCCAATCGGACTTGGGGGAGAGTAATGCGGTAAAGCTTTTAATCGGTGGAAGGTTAAGGCTTTTGGCAATGGCTTCGGATAGGGTGTCTAAAACGGTTGTCGTCTCATCAATCGGCGTTCTCTGAATGAGTAACTCTCGTACTCCCGGAGCAAAGTCGTACTCGATCGGCTCCCTAGACGATTTCTTGGTATCCCTTTGCTCCAACAGCTTACTGTCATACACCTCAGCCAGATGGATAGGTTTGGCTTCTGGCAGTAACAGCTTCTGAATCAAATTCACCACAGACAAGCTAACTGGTACTGCCGCCATCATGCTGGCTAATTGTTGAGCAATAGGAGATGCCGTTGCCTCAAACAGTTCAATCCGGGCGTCTGGAGACTGAGGATCGACAACAAATTCAGCGCGATCGCGTTCCTCATCTTGCACCCAATTCAGGTCAAACCATCGCGCCGGAGTACGCTGACGTCCAACCCCTGCAACCACTAAAGCCCATTGTTTCAAAGACTTAGCGGTTAAGGTGACTATCGGCACCGTTAGAGTATCAGACGATTCAAGTTCACGCCAGCCTAACCGTTGATTTATCTTGAGTTTGTGTCCTGGCGCACCGGGAGTTAATGCACTAACCTGGACACTAACCCCAACATCTAACTCACTTTGACTCCAGAGGCGTTCCGGTAAAAGCTGCACGATGGCGGTTGCACCGTGGGTACTCCACAGCTTCAGGAGGTTATGGATATCCCCTGATTTCCAAGCGGACGAACGACAATCACTCACCAACAATACCAGCCGCCGTCCGGTAGGATCGATGAGTTCTCGCGGACTGCGCGGACGTTGGCTCAACTCAGGGGACTGGGATTTCTGAGAAACTAGGTTTAGTTTGCCTTGTTCGGTGCCTTCCAACCACCAAGTCCGCACGTTCCGAAATGCCCCTTGTCGCTCTAAAATCTGCCGGAATTCCATCAGCGTGGCATCCCAGATAAAGCTAAATTCAGAGGCTTCAATAACGAATTCCAAATTCAACCAGCGTTCAGAAGCACCTTTGAGGACAGGTAGCCAGATTTCCTCCTCAGCAATGTGATTCACTGTCGCCACTTCATCTAAAACCTGCCGCGTCTGAGAGCGGACTTTTCGCATCAACGGACGTAGCGATCGCGCGATGGATAGTTTATCTTGTAACGCTGGGGCAGCTTGCACCTGAATCGGTAAGCCAGATTCGGGTTCCTCTTTGGTAATATCCTCTTCGGTCATATCAGCCGTCGATGGATTCGATTGAGTCAGATAGGCAGGCACAGTAGGCGGCGGCGGTTGCGACAACTTTGTCTCAACGTCTTCGATTATCACCGTAGAGGTGTCCTCATCCTGTCCAGAACCATCGGAATCATCATTGACAACAGGACTTTCATCCGTCCCCATCTGCAGTGCCAACCAAATCGCATCGGCAATGTCTTCGGCACTAAGCAGAGATTCCGCCTCGGTGAACGACGCTAAATCCTCATCGCTTAAAATTAAGCCTGCTTGTTGCAGTTTATCGAGCAACCGAGCAATCATTAGCCTACGACAATAGGGAATGGGGTGGATGGAATGGTTGATGTTTGGGGTTGCGTTGACTCAACCTAACTACTGGCGTGGCACAGCTAAAATGGTGGATTAGAATTGTAGGGGCGCACCGATGTGCGCCCAACCAACGTGCGCCCAACCGACGTGCGCCCAACCAACGTGCGCCCAATTTAACCGTCAAATTTATCCCCCAATTTTAGCTGTGTCAGTCCGCGATCGCGTGTTAGCGAAGCTTAACCCACCTTGAACCAGTATATATAGTGTGGCTGCGTAAGTTCTGTACAAGATTGGCGATCGCTCAATTAGGACGGCAAATGATAGTCATTAATTAAAGCATATTGTGAAAACTCTGGGTCATCTTCCCAACGCAAAGGATTGGTGTAAATATACCTGCGAACCTGTTCAAAATGTTCTGTATCACGCAAAACAGATTCATAATAATTTCGTTGCCATAAGGGGGTTCTCGGGGTTTCTCGCTGTTGATTAATGCGTTTGGTTGTGGCAGATTTGAACCCGGCAATTATTGAGGGTAGGGAATTGCTGTAACGGCGAAATTCGGGGGATAAGCTATGAGGGTTGGGTTTATCAGGGTTAGGTTGAAAATTGGGCGCATTTTGAGAAGAAGGCGCATTTTGAGAAGAGGGCGCATTTTGAGAAGAGGGCGCACGTCGGTGCGCCCCTACGGGATTGGTGATAATAATGATGCCATGGAGATGATTGGGCATGATAATCCATTCATCCAAGATAATTTCGGGTCTGATTTCTGGGGTTCGTAACCATTCTTGGGCAACGATTTTACCGAGTTGGTTTAATCGCATTTGCGAATCACAAATTTCCCCAAACCAACATTCTTTGTTGTGGGTACAAAGGGTAATAAAATAAGCGCTTGGTTGTCCATAATCATATCCTTGGAGGCAAATGGAACGACGATGATGGATTTGGGGATTATATTTCATATCAAATAATCTTAAAACGCAATATTAAACCGTAGGGGCGCACCGACGTGCGCCCTATAATATCATGTCCTAACGATTACCCATAATTGCAATACTGTAACAACAAGGGATTTAGCGATTTTAATTTTTTTTCATTTGTCCTAACCTTAATGCGTAGTGCTATAAATACCAACGTGCGCCCCTACTTATCCATGACAGGGCGCGAACTATCCAGTTCAGCCAACAGGTATCGAATTAACTTTTCTTGATCATCCCCCACCCATTCTCGCTCACGAGTCACCATAAAGATAGCATTCAGCAGTTGATCGGTGGCTAATGCTTCTTTTCTACGTCGGTCAAGGAAGGTTTTAATTAGCGTATCAACGTCTTTTCTCGATGCTATCTCATCTCCTAAATGAGCCTTGATAATCCGTTCTAGCTCAGCGCGATTAGGTTCTCGCATGGTGAGGCGCAAACAACGCCGTAAAAAGGGTGGCGGAAAGTCGCGTTCCCCATTACTCGTCAATATCACCAACGGAAATTCTTGACAAGTAATCCGCCCCCCTTGGATTTGGACTCGTTTATCAGCACAGGTTACTTCTTCATCATCGGTATAAGCCGTTCGCACTGAAACAGTTTTCGACTCGTTCTGATTACCATCCCCTTTTTCCAGACGCGCTAATTCAGCAATCTCAAAGCGCCCTTCCTCAAAAATTGCCAGTAAATCATTGGGTAAGTCAATATCACTCTTATCAATTTCATCAATTACCAAGACACGAGGACGTTGAGACGGGAGGAAGGCAGTACCCAGTGGTCCTAAAGTAATATAATTTGCTATTTGTTGCGGCTCATCGGTTTGACCCCCACTCGATTCTGCTTGCTTGACAGCCTGTAAGCGAGCGATCGCATCATAGGTATAAAGCCCATCTTTGAGGGTTGTACGGGTGGTAATCGACCAATAGAGGACTTCACCCAGCTTCAATTCTCTCATAGCTTGATGCCCAATATGACAATTTAGAGGCTTTTTGCGGGATTTACGACGGACTTCTCTGACAGTTTTGGGTAAATTCGCGAGAATACAGGCATCCAAAACACGATTTAACTCCACTTCGTTTGTCGATTCAGATAAGTTAGAGCGACCCCAAAGTGCGAAAGGAAACCCCATTTCAAAAATTAATTCAAAAATGCTAATCGAGCTATCTTGATGGGGCGCATCAATGAGTGTCAACCCCACTACATTTTCATTTTCTTCCTCGGTTAGCTCATAATATAAATCCTCTAAATCGCAGTCCTGACACCCTTTGAATCCTGTGGATGCCTTTTCCTGAAGCAAGGATTTTTTCTGCTGCCATTTTCTTTTCCACGGTTTGGGGTTGTAACTACGACTCAACCGCTCATATAGCCTGACCACAACTTTATAGTGATGACCAATCGGTAACTCCCTTCCAATTCGCTTAATCAGTTTCCAACAATCGGCATCACAATTGAGGAGTTGTTGAGGCAAGAAAATATGAACCTCTGAATCTGGAGGTAACTCATCAACAACATTCCCTTGTTCAATAAATTGCTTTAACACTTCAGGAATTACTTCCCAGGAGTAAGTTTCATCCCCCGTTAACCCACTATTGATATCAAGACCGACTGTGCGATAGCCTTGTCGAGCTGTTTTGTATTGCTCAACGTTTTCAATCAGCCACACTTGTAGCCGATACGCTTCTCCATCTTGAGATTGCGTTGCTGCCTCATCACTATAGCTAATCAGAATAAACAAGGCGGCTTGAACATTTTTGCCTTGCTCCTCTCGCTGCGTTTCTATCTGTCTTAAAAGCTTAGACCAACCCTTACAGTGTTCGTCTCCCCATTGTTGAAGTGACCTAATCAAATCATTTTTATTTGAAATAAAAGTCAGCCAAGCGGCAAATTCTTCTAGAGCTGTGTAACTTGATTGACCTTGAGGAATTTTTAAGAGTTCAGTAATCAGCGATTCGATTGTTTCTGGAGTTGAACGTCTCTTAAATGAGCGTGCCTTTACCGTAGCTTGATACGCCTGCTGCATTTCACCCAATTGAGCATTATGGCGTTGCAAAATTTCCCTGAGTTTATCTAAAGCAGCATCTTGAAGTTTTCGCTTACAGGCTTGGATCTGGTTCTCGCACTTATTGATTTCTTGCCCAATTTGTTCAAGTTGGCGTTCCAACTTATTTTGCGTAGAACCATCTAGCTCAGTCCGAAGCTGGGACTTAACTTTGTTGTAGTCCTGCTCCAGATCGTTCAATTTCTCTTCCCATAATTTGAGCGTGTAATCCTTGTTAGCCATCCCCTTGTTTTAACTGATCTAATTGCTGCTCACGTTTTGCCATCTCCTGCCCAATTTGTTCAAGTTGGCGTTCTAACCTATTTTGTGTCCCTCCGTCTAGTTCAGTCCGAAGCCGGGATTTAACTGTGTCGTAGTCTTGTTCGAGATCCTCAAGTTCCGTTGTCAAGCGTTCCAACTCTAGCCGTTGAAAGCGACTTAACGGTCGTTTTTGTGGTGGCTCATTGCTCAATGGCGTTGAGTCTGGGGATACCTTATCTGATTGAACCGGAGAAGCTGTAAATAACTGACCTCCCTCGTTATCCTCCCAGCGCAAATACAGCACCGGACGATACCACTCATATCCTTCAATCCCAATCGCCCTCTGACCCTGACGCAAAGCACTCACTAACGACTCTTTTTGTCCCAGGGAGTAGTAAAAGTCTTCGGCAAAGGCACTGGCAGCAGGTACACTAATCGAATACTGCATTGCCACCACCGCCGGAATCCCTCGACCAATCAAGTTCTGAGCTACCCCGTTAAATACAGATTCACTCAAGCGAGACATTCCGGTTCTACACCCACTCAAAACCACTAATACAATACCCTGCGCTGAGTTCGGTTGCTCTTGACGCTCCACATTACCTAATAATTCTCCCAGTTGTTGGGCGCTGATATAGTCAGCCGTTCCATCTGACTGCTCAAACACCAGATAACCTTGGGGTTCTCCCAGTAGCGCACCACATTCACATTGAGTGGTACTCTGTTTGTAAGCTTTCCCGCATCCTGGTGCATTACAGCGCTTGCCAAAAAAGCCATGACCATCAAAATGCAGAACGTGCGGAACGGCTGCTGTTTGGCGCTGTAGCAATCGTCTCCGAAATGCTTTCCAGGTTGGCGGTTCGAGAATTTCGAGTTGGATTATGCCTTGCTTCTGGGCGGCTTCCAGTTCCGATGCGATCGCATCTTGCTCAACGGAAGGTAAAGGCTTCAGTCCCATTCTCTCATCCCCTGCACCAGAGGAAATCAACAGGACATTGAGCCGCTCAACAGCAGGTAAATGGGGACGAGGACTGCGGTAGTCAATATAGCGCGAGAATGCCACGCCTTGATGGGCTAGAAACCCATACTCGTTATGAAGCAACTCCCAAGGATAATCGGTTAAACGGACATATTTGGGATCGTCGGCTGGAAACCTCAACCGAAGATGTAACCAGGTGCGATCGCGTTTAGCCTCTGCTACCGCCGTCTCAATCACTTGCTGAATGCGTTGACCCAATATGTGATAAAGCTTACGCCCGATAGTCGCCAAGTATTGGGGATGAAATGCACCATCCTGCTGTAGCAAAAGTTGTTCACGCACCATCCAAGCTTGCTCATCATCTTCAGGAAAGTTCTTTTGATCAAACGTTGTTGACTCTAATATCTTAACGACAGTGAAGCGCCTGTCTGGAGCATCGGCAGTCTCACCATCTAGAAAAGGTAAAACAGGTTCGTAATGAACTTCCCCTGATGAACCCTCCACACTCACTTTGAAGCCATCTTGCTTCCCTTCAATCGGATAGAAGCGCAGTTCCAGTCGGTTCATTTACCTCTTGCTCCCAAACTTAGCCACCCAAATCGTCAGCTATGTTACTCTCCTCATCGCCTTTGAGCAGTCCGGCTAAACTGTTCTTAACCGTCGTTGGCACCTGATCAGAATGCAGCGTCTGGTAAAATTCCATCAGACGTTCCTTATCGAAGAGTGGAGACAGTTTGACGTTCACTTTATGAACTTCGTTTCGCCCCAAGTCACCACCCGCTTCAGCTCCTAGCTCTCCCCCAGTACCCAAGACATTAATTTTGATACCCGCCTTTCCACTTGCTTTGGCAGTCCGCTTTACCGTAACTTGTAGCTCCAGTTCCACAGACTCAACAAACAGGAAGGGAGCCTCCTTATCCTTACCCGGTGCTACAGAAAGCAGGTCGTGTTTAACCTGTTGAATAAACTCAGCCAGTCCAATCGAGCGGTTATCGTTGTCAGACATTAGTTGTCTTATAGTATCCTGTGTGGTCAACTTCTGATTGTACACTTGGTCTACTTAAGAAAACATTTGGTGTTTTGCGCCGTAACGCACTGTTATCGTTTGTTTTCGTGCGTTAAGCTGTCGCTAACGCACGATGGCGGCATGACCCACCTAAAATGGTGAATTAGAATTGTAGGGGCGCACGCCGTGCGCCCCATTTAACCATCAATCTATCCCACAATTTTAGCTGGGTCAGTCCACTACAATAGGCGATCGCTAAAACTGACTCCAGCACATTTACCTGAATTCACTCGGTCAGCAAAATCTTCCCGGTTTCAGTAGGGGGATGGTTAACGCTAAACTTTATCCTGATAGAGATAAGCATCGAATCACAGGAGACAGTTTTGGTTACTACCTCGTCCTGGACAACCACGAAATCAGAAGAAATCTTCCAATCTGCCCAGAACTTGATGCCGGGGGGTGTCAGTTCCCCGGTTCGGGCATTTAAGTCCGTTGGCGGACAACCGATTGTATTTGACCGGGTTAAGGGTGCCTATATTTGGGATGTCGATGGCAATCAGTACATCGACTATGTTGGCACTTGGGGACCTGCAATTTGCGGTCATACCCACCCAGAAGTCATTTCCGCCCTGCACGACGCCCTCGAAAAAGGCACAAGCTTTGGTGCGCCTTCGGAACTCGAGAATGTCTTAGCCTCCATGGTGATTGAAGCCGTTCCCAGTATCGAAATGGTGCGGTTTGTCAACTCTGGTACGGAAGCCTGTATGGCGGTGCTGCGGCTCATGCGGGCTTTTACAGGCAGGGATAAAATCATCAAATTCTCCGGCTGTTACCATGGTCATGCTGATATGCTCCTCGTGCAAGCCGGTTCTGGTGTGGCTACTCTAGGCTTACCCGACTCTCCCGGTGTCCCTAAATCGGCAACAGCTAGCACACTGACTGCCATTTACAACGATTTGGAATCGGTCAAATCCCTCTTTGACGCCAATCCGGATAGCATTGCTGGGGTGATTCTGGAACCTGTGGTGGGTAACTCTGGCTTTGTTCCCCCGGATGCTGGATTCCTGGAAGGCTTACGCTTGATTACCCAGGAACATGGTGCGCTGTTAGTCTTTGATGAAGTGATGACGGGGTTCCGGATTGCCTATGGTGGCGCTCAAGAAAAATTTGGGGTGACTCCCGATTTAACTACATTGGGTAAAGTCATAGGTGGCGGTTTACCTGTCGGTGCTTATGGGGGACGTAAAGATATCATGTCCATGGTTGCACCTGCTGGTCCGATGTACCAAGCTGGCACACTTTCCGGTAATCCCTTGGCGATGACGGCGGGGATTAAAACCTTGGAGTTATTGCAAAAACCCGGAACTTACGAACAGCTTGACAAAATCACCAAAAAACTGGCAAACGGGTTATTAGAGATTGCCAAAGAAACGGGTCATCCTGCCTGTGGTGGACAAATCAGCGCCATGTTTGGCATGTTCTTCACCGTAGGTCCTGTGCGTAACTATGACGATGCCAAAAAGTCAGATTTAGCCAAGTTCAGCCGCTTCCATCGGGGCATGTTAGAACGGGGAATTTATCTGGCACCATCCCAGTTTGAGGCAGGATTCACCTCCTTAGCGCATACTGATGAGGATATTGACCGCACGCTAGCAGCGGCGCGGGAGGTTATGTCGAGTTTGTAGAGATTAGGACGGATTCTGTTTTGCATTAGGGTAGGGGTACGACATGTCGTGCCTCTACAGATGGTGGTTCAACGGTAAACGGCATAAGTAGGTGGACACAATAAAGTTTATAGCAACCGCCATAGCTGTCAGGACACATCATTTATGTAGAGACGTTGCATGCAACGTCTCTACAATGGTGCCTTTGTCTCAATATGGTTGAGTTGGGATTAGGGCGGAAATTTAGGTTGGGATTAGGGCGGGTTTCGTTGTTCAGTTTGAGGCGGGTTTACCCATTTTCTCCCTAAACCCGCCCCTACATCTTTTTTGCGCCAGCTTGCGGATTCTATCGATAGTTTGTAAATTGCAGCGCTACGGGTAAATCTTCCTGTTTCAATCGCTGGATAATTTGCTGTAAATCATCTTTAGATTTACTCGACACCCTAACCGCATCGCCTTGAATCGAGGCTTGTACTTTTTTGAATTCGTCCCGAATCAGTTTGGCGATTTTTTTGCCAATATCTTGACTAATTCCTTTTTGCAGTTTAATTTCTTGGCGCACTCGATTGCCACTCGCTGATTCAACTTTGCCGTAGTCGAAAATTTTCGGGGAGAGTTTACGCTTGGTGGCTTTGGTGAGCAGAATGCTATGTACGGTATCGAGGGTGAATTCGCTGTCGGTATTCACGGTAATGGTGTCATCCCCTAAGTCAACCGTTGTCTTCGTGTCTTTCAAGTCATAACGGTTGCTAATTTCGCGATTGGTTTGGTCTAAGGCATTCACCAACTCTTGTCGGTCAAAATCACTGACGATATCGAATGAATAGGTTGAAGCCATAATTTAAAGATGTGATCGCATTCAGAAGGTACAATTATCCCCTTATAGCGCTAAACCTAGCCGCTTTCAACATTGAATATGACTCATCATTGTCCTGTCTATCGCGTTTTCTGATGAGATGTGAAACTCACGGTAGTGTAAAAAGGGAATAGGCAATAGGCAATAGGCAATAGCAGGAGAGAGTGGCATCGGTGCTACCTGTAGGGCACGGCAGTGCCGTGCCCCTACTATTGGGGGAATTTTTTCTCCCCCATCTCCCTCATCTCCCCCAGCTTCCCTATCCCCTACAGTATTGGGTTTACAGCTTCTTATCCCGATCGCGGCGACGGCGATCGCGCCATTCAATGGCGGTTAAGTAAGCGACGCCCCCAGTCACTAGGACTAGGAGTCCCGCCGCGGCTAAAAATATGACGGTAAAAACAGAACCTTCCACAATCTCTCTAGAACCCGTTACGCGCCCAGACTACCATCGCAATTGACCAAGTGAACAGAACCAGAGTGGCGACCCAGCCTAATGACAAAATATCCATCGTGTTTTATGAGTAGTAATTAAGAAATGACTTCAAAGTTTATGATAATTCAATTTGAACCGTCTTTGACCCTGAGGCTGAAAAGTTGTGAACTCTTCCTTTGACCCAACTGACGCAGAACGGATCGAATCCTTGAAAGCAGCTAGCCTGGGGGGATTATCCCTCACCTTAACCTATTGTGCGATCGCACTCTTGCACTGGCTGCTTCTCCCTACCCCATCCCCTATCCTCAGTTTACTGGATGTCCAGCTTAATCTAACGTTACTGCTCAAAGTCGCGATCGCGTTTTTGTCTGGCTTCTTGTTCGGTGTCACCTACCGCTACGCCATCCGGGATGACCGAAATCCCCAACTCAACGCGGGAGTTGTGTTTGCCTTTGGTTTGGTGCGGGGTTTGGCTGCACTAGAGGGACAGCCAGATATCACGAATTCCCTTTGGATAGGGGGGATCTTAGTCATCGAGAGTCTGATCGAATTCGCGATCGCCCGTTTTACTCTCGATTGGGCAATTCAGCGTCGTTGGGTCAAACCCTTCACCTCAAACTGAGTTCCTCAAACTCCGGATAGCCATACATCTGCGCCCGATCAACCGCCGCCAGGACTTTATTATTCGCCGCTTCTGAGAACAGACATTGACACACCAACTGGGCGACATCGGCGCGATGAATCGTCCCCGCCACTCGTTGATCTTCCGTCACCACACCCGTTCCGGTTGCGGGTTCGGACTTTAATCCACCCGGTCGAATCACCGTGTACGTCAATCCGCTATCCTTTAAATAGTTCTCCGCTTGTTCTTTTTCAATAAGTACCGGCTTTAACGTGGTCAACGCTTGGGGGGGTAAGGCGATCGCACTCTCACCACTGCCAATCGAGGAAATCAAGATAAATTTTTTCACCTTAGCCTTGACAGCCGCATCAATTAAATGCTTATTGCCCAAAAAATCGGCTCGTTGACCATCCTTGGGTAAGCCACCTATCGTACTGATCACCGCCTGAATCGGTTGATTTCCCAGCATGGCTTGTTCAACCGTTGCCGCATCTAGGGCATCTCCCATCACCACCTGAATCCCCATCGCTTCTAACGCTGGGCGAGAGTCCGGGGAACGCAAAAAAGCTTTAACCGCCTGGTTTTGCTCAACCAAACAGTTGGCAATTTCTCGACCCACGCCGCGACTCGCGCCAGCGAGGAAAATATAAGACTGATTAGTTTTGGTCATGTCCTTCCTTAGAGAAAATTCGTCCTCTGTTTTCACCTTATTTTCACAATTGCCCATTATCTTAAAAATAACGGCGACCAATTGGAGAATAATCGAGTTATCTAGTGTAACTAGACCAGCGCGGCGGAGGTAACTCTCCAGTTGGAAAAGGTGCAAAATCGGTATAAGCTTTCTGCCCTCCTGCCTCCTACCTTCTGCCTTCTGCCTTCTTGCACTAGCGCTTTTATCTGAGCAAAATCTTGACAAAATTAGGCTCTGCCCTAAAATTTAGGTAAATTCCGGCGATTTTCGTAGACATGCTCACGAAAAGTTCGGTACAGTTGAGATGCAAGAAAAAGCGCCACTGAATTAAGCCGTTAATTCAGCAACGCCTGACCAATTGAGTTTTCTAGTCCTGGCAAAAATTATAACAAATTGTGATAGCGAAGGGTTAAGTGCCCTTTTGCTGTCATAATTTCTATTTGCCTTCTGTCTGACGTTTTCTGGTTAACACGACATCCAGATTAACTACCCCCTTTTTGGTGGAGTAAGGGTTTGGGAACCAAATTTGGTGGAGTAAGGGTTTGGGAACCAAACCCCTACTAAACACCATACCCCCGTGCAGCCGCCCATTGTCCAATATCTTGACGCCCAATTGCAGCAGCCATTAAATCGGGAAATTGGTCAGGCGTACAAGCCATAGCTGGGATACCCAATTCGGCAAGTTTTTCCGCTATCCAATGATCATACATAGGCGCACCTTCATCATTGAGAGCAAGCAGCGTGATAAACTGAACCCCTAATCCCACCAGTGCCGCCACACGCTTAAGCATTTCGTCCTGATTTCCCCCTTCATATAGGTCACTAATTAACACTAAAATCGTCTCCTGAGGACGACGCACCAGTCCTTGACAGTAGGTGAGGGCGCGGTTAATATCCGTTCCGCCTCCCAGTTGAGTCCCAAAAAGTAAGTCTACCGGGTCTTGTGCCGCATCAGTTAAGTCTACGACTGACGTATCAAAGACAACAATTCGGGTTTGCACCGCCCTGAGAGAGGCTAGAACTGCGCCAAAGATGCCAGCATAGACGACAGAGGTTGCCATGGAACCACTTTGGTCGATGCAGAGAATAATATCCTGTAAGGAACTACGCTTACGTCCGTAGCCAATTAGGGTTTCGGGGATAATCGTGCCGTATTTCGGTTGGTAATGTTTCAGGTTAGCCCGGATAGTGCGGTTCCAGTCAATTTCATGATGGCGGGGACGGCGGTTACGAATCGCCCGATTCAGACTACCGATTATCGCTTGGCGGGTAGGATTGGTTAATTTACGCTGCAACTGTTCCACCACTTGACCCACCACACGGCGGGCGGTTTCTTGGGTTTTGCTGGGCATAATACTGCTGAGGGATAGCAGATTTGCCACTAAATGAACATCCGGTTCAACAGCGTCCAGCAATTCCGGTTCCAGCAGCATCTGTTGCAGGTTCAGGCGGTTTAAAGCATCGTTCTGCATCACCTGCACCACGGAGGCGGGAAAATAGGTGCGAATGTCCCCTAACCAACGGGCAACATTGGGGGAAGAATGCCCGAGTCCGCCCTGGCGGTCAGAATCGTAGAGGGCGCTGAGGGCATTATCAATCGCTTGGTCAGCTTGATTGAGGGAAAAGGAATCGGCGGCGTCTCCCTCTCCATTTCCCTGACAAATACCATCGGCATCGCCACCCCCTAAGAGAAGTCGCCAACGGCGTAGGCGTTCTGGCTGGGTCATCGTTTTTAGCGTTAATTACTGAATGCTGATTGAGGTATTGTAGCTAATCTCGGATTAATGGGTTTGTTGAAATGCCAAGAAATCTAATAGAATTTTTTGATGAATATATTATATCCTATTGGACATATTTTAAGAATGATACCCTGAATATTTTCTCTAAGTTGCATCAAAAACTGTTTCTCCTGATAGAGAATAATACTCGCAACTTCAACAGGTGGGCTAATCATTCGTCATACCATTAAATTTATCGTGCTGTGGTATATTATCCTGATTACTACATTTTATAATAGTAATGACTAAGCTAGACCAGCGCGGCGGAAGTAACTCTCCAGTTAAAAAAGGTGCAAAATCGGTATAAGCTTTCTGCCCTCCTGCCTCCTGCCTCCTGCCTTCTGCCTCCTGCCTTCTTGCACTAGGGTGTGCGATGAGCAGGGTAGCGCTACCAGTCCCTGTTATGTCCCTAGTCGGACATGGTTTTAACAATAAGGATAATTGACAATGAAACAACTCTCCAGCAAATCCTGGATAATTGGCGCGATCGCGGCTGGATTCATGAGTACCTTGACACCATCGGTGCAAGCCCAGGATATCTTTGATAATGGGGTGATTCAATTCTCAGAGGATACGATTGTGGAATTTGAATTCCTGCAATCTCATGGCTCATACCTAGCCGCGTTTGGTGTACGGAATGAAACAACAGGGGAAGAAACGATTCTGTTTCAGGAAGTCAAACCCTATGATGCGTTTGGCACAAACCAGCCTGTAAAAACCTCTCGCGGTCAAAATGATTTTGGCACACAATCGGATTTTGTTGGCACAGTAGCGGGAGGAACGGTATCGAATCAATTCAGCGAGTTTTTGTTTGAAGCCAATAACCGCTATGTTTTCTTTCTTGAATCAGTAAGTCCTACGGGTCAAACCCGACGCCGTATTGTTTCGACGCAAAACTTGGTTCAGTTTAATGGTCGTTTAAACGGCGGTAGAATGGGGAATGTTAAGGGAACTCGCCTATCTTGGGAAGATGGAGGACAGGTAGAAGTTGGTAATGATGATGACTTCGATGATTTTGTGATTGAAGCCGGGGGATATTTAATTGACTGGAATTGTCCACCAATTCAGTAAAGGGTGAGTAGCTGTAACCAAAAAGCTGTTTGGCATTTAAACCTTAATGCTAATAATGGCGCAATCCTCGTAGTGCGAGCATCTTGCTCGCTACTCATACCTAAGCTGAATGCCACTGACTTTAAAGTTTGTAGTCAGCGCTTTAGCACTTCTGGCACTAAAGTGCCTACTACGAACCCAGCTTAAGTCAGTGCCATTATACCTAAGCTTCCCTATATCCCCATCTCCCCTATCTTCCCCATCTCCCCCATCTCCCCCATCTACCCCATCTACCCCATCTACCCCATCTCCCCGATCTCCCCCAACTCCCCCATCTCTCCCAAGTCAGCCAGATGGCGGAACCTAAGTTAACTGAAATCAGCCTTATGACCATATTTTGCCGCTCAGAGTAAATGTTATAATGCCTTAAAGCTAGAGAGCCAGAGTAGGTATAGGTTGTTATGAGTACAGTGTTAGTCGTAGAGGACGATCTCACCCAACAACATTTGCTCTCTAAGCTGCTTGAGCGTGTAGGGCTGACAGTGGTTGCGGCTGGGGATGGGGTGGAAGCGTTGGAAAAAATTCAGCAGTTTCGCCCAAATTTGGTGATTTTAGATATTGTTCTTCCCCGGATGAATGGCTATGAAGTCTGTCGTCGTCTGAAATCGGAACCTGAGACTGAGAATATCCCAGTGTTAATGTGTTCCGCGAAAAAAGAGGATTTTGACCGCTACTGGGGAATGAAGCAAGGGGCGGATGCTTACCTAGCCAAGCCTTGTCATCCCCAAGAAATCGTTGAGACTGTAAAGAAATTATTAAAGTCCCACCATCAAGCTGCTAGCTGATGGGCAATCGTTATTTGTCCTTTGTCCTTCGTCCTTCGTAAGGGTTTGAGGACTATTTACCGAAAAATTGGGTCTAAAGCCTCGTTCTTCTAGGACGACTTTGTGTTAAAATTCGCTTAGAAGAATCCTCACGCATGCAAGGCTGAGGAGTGTCAAAATACAGTGCTGTTTTCTTTTGTCGGACAATACATTTCCTTTCAGCAGCTATCTGCAACCTTTCGACGCGGCGACTTAATAACTAAGCTTCAGGAAATTCAAAACGACTAAAGAGTTAAGTTCTCCATTCCCGACGAATTCATCTTATTGCCACACCAAAATACTCTATGCCATGCTTGGCGCTTGACCCCACTAAATCAGGAGCGTTTGTCCATTGCACTTCCTCCAGAAATCTCCCAAGTTGTTCAGGTAGAATACTCCAAAGCCATGGTTCCCCACCTATCTTGAGAATCCAAAGCACAAGTCCTGTCCAATCGGGTTCTTCCCTATCCAGTCAAAAGCCTCGTACACCCAGACCATTCTTCGGGAACGAGACCATCGAACGGCAGTGGCACTAACCGCACCCGATGCTACCAGTAAATCTGCGGTTGCGTTGACAATTCCTGCTGGCAGTACCTTGTCCATTCCGGGCTTCGCGCCCAGAGTGACAATGTTCAGTGCTACCTTACGCGCTGTGTTACTTGGTTTGTCTTTGTACATTTATTTAAGAAAAATAACCTTTAAAATGGCTACAAGGCTAGTTGTCGAGATTTTTTAACGATCCGTTCTTGGGTATAATTCCTCACGATTGTGCTTGTGGTAGAGGTTTGATAGTCTTGCACCTATATACTTTTACAGTATAGTGTGTTGAAAATTATCAACTCTATCTTTTTGATATCCAAGGTATCAACATAAGACGAAATCTGTCAAAATAGATGCAGTAGACGTTCCCATTGATGCCCTTATGTCCCCAACACACATCAGATTTGATTGGGCGATTAAAAAGTTACTGAGAAACAAAGCCAATTACGGTGTTTTGGCAGGGTTCTTAAGTGAGTTATTAAGAAAACCAATCACGATTCAATCCATACTCGAAGGTGAAAGCAATCAACAAGCGGAGGAAGACAAGCTAAATCGAGTCGATATTCTCGCGGAAAATGACCAGGGAGAA
>NZ_JAVJUO010000121.1:0-3191 GCF_040220555.1 Coleofasciculus sp. C1-SOL-03 | reverse complement strand
CCGTACAGAATCTGGTTCGGTCAAGCTAACTCCTAAAAGCCGAAACGCCCTCTTTTTCGTTCTCACTCTGCCTTGTCTACTGGTCTACCTGTCTTCTAAGTCGTACCTCAACCCCAATCTTCAAAAACCTACCCTTATGAGGGGGGGGATCGCCCCCATCTCCCCTTTCTTGCTCCCCTCTCCAGAGTGGGAGAGGGGCTGGGGGTGAGGGGTTGAGCTTAACTTGACACCCCACACCCTCACTCATCTCCTTGATTCACCTGTTCTATCACTATAATTGTGCCGTGTAATTGTTCTTCTATCCCTCTCAAACCATGCAATCTAACCCGACATCGAATGGATTGACCTCGGCGATTAATCGCATCCACCCTGATTGTCTGATGATTGACCTCGCCCTGAAAACAGTTACGGATTGGTTCGCGCAATTGATCCACTGGTAAACCAATCTCTAAACTGAGGAGGGATTTGCCTTGTACCTCTTCAGGGCGTAGTCCCCAGATTTCCTGTGAAGATCCATTCCACCGGATAATATTGAATTCCTTGTCTACAATAATCACCCCTGTTTGGAAACTTTCTAGAATTGAATTTAAAAAGGCATTGGATTGGTGGACTTCATCTGTCCGCACGTTCAATTGATCATTAATCGTCCGCAATTCTTCGTTGCTGGATTGTAGTTCTTCATTCATTGTCTCCAGTTCTTCGTTGGTGGATTGCAGTTCTTCGTTGGTGGTTTCCAGTTCCTCATTTGTGGATTGTAGTTCTTCATTTGTCGTTTCCAGTTCCTCATTACTCGACTGGAGTTCCTCGTTCGTCGTCTCCAATTCTTGACTAGACCGTTTATACTTATTGTTCAATTGGTTGTAGCGAGTGACATCATGAAAGGAAACACTCACTCCCAATAACCGGTCGTGATTGCCATTTTCCGTTAAGGGAACAATTTGCACATCCAAATACTGAGTATTATCGGACTGCTTGCGCTCCACATCGTTAATCGTAATCGACCTATGATCGCGATAGACATCATCGATGATCGACCGCAGTTCTAGGGGACGGTAGGAAACTTCTAAGTCATGAAACTGTTTGCCCAGATCTTGCCATTTGATATTAAACAGCGATCGGGCGCTGATATTTGCCAAGACTAAGTAACCCCGGGTATCAACAATAATTTGGGCAACGGGTGAGGTATTAAACGCCGCTTCTCGCAGCCGCACTCGTTCAGACAGCCGCTCACTTGATTCTTCATCCCCACCTTTGGCGAGCATCAGCAGGCGATCGCTGAGTTTCGGTTTGGCTACTTTGGTAAAGATGCGGTGCTGTAAATTTAAAGGTCTAAACAGATTGCTATTAGTTAGTAGCATTTCGGCTTTGCCCAAAAATAGAGTGCCATCCTCCTTTAGGGCAAAGTTAAACCGCGCCAAAATCCGTTTCTGACTTTCCGCATTAAAATACATCAGCGTGTTGCGGCAAAGCAGCATATCCAGTCGGGAAATTGGCGCATCTTGCACCAAATCATTCCGACCAAAAATCACCGCCCGGCGGATATCAGGTCGGCATATATACTGACTACCGACCTTTTCAAAATAACGCTGTCGCCATTCCTCAGGCAGGCTTTCTAAGGCTTTGGCGTCATAGCGTGCCAAACGCGCTTGACTTAAGGCGTCTTCGTCTACATCGGTGGCATAAATTTTCACCCGATGGCGAAATTGTTCCCACCCCATTATTTCTGCCAAAAGTATGGCGATAGAATAGGGTTCTTCCCCCGAAGAACACCCCGCACTCCAGAAACGGATTGGCTCTCCCTTATCCTTTTGCTGCAACAGTTGCGGCAGTATTTGAGAGTGTAAATAGTCCCAGGCTTCGCTATCCCGGAAAAATGCGGTAACGTTGATTAAAATTGTATTGAATAACGGCTCAAATTCTTCGGGATGAACTTCCAGGTAATCCAGATAATCGCCAAACTTGCCGATATTGTGAGACTGCATTCGCTTGGTTACTCGCCGCTTGAGCGTAGAGCGTTTGTAGCCTGTAAAATCAAAGCCGCGTGTTTCTTTGAGGAACTCTAGTAGGGATTCAAAAATTCTATTTTCCTCTTGTTCTTGGTTATTCGTCATTCGTCTTATGTTATTCGTCTTATGTCATACTCGCTTCCCTTGAGAAGCAAGCTACGTTATTACTTATTAGAGAAGTAGAAGCAAAACTTAAAAATAATAAGGTAAAAAGTAAATCCCCGAAACGTTAAAATCTTCTACTCTCTCCCTTCTTTAACAAGTTGGATAAGTGTTTCAGCAATTTCTGGTAACGGTAAAATCAAATTGACACTCCCGCTGTCAATGGCAGAACGGGGCATACCAAAGTGTTCCGACGTTGCTTGATTTTGGCTGATCACCATACCGCCCATTTGCGCGATCGCCTCTAATCCTTTTGTACCATCTTTTCCTGTCCCGGTTAAAATAACAGCAATCACCCGATCTTGATAACTCTTTGCCAGGGACTCAAACAGTAAATCGGCGGAGGGACGGACAAAATTAACCATCGGTGACTGGGTTAAGGAAAGCGTACCATCAGAATTGACCAAAACATGATAATTGGGTTGGGCAATATAGACGTTTCCCGGACTTAGCTTGTCTCCATCCTCCGTCTGCTTAATCGGCAACGATATCCGCCGACGCAGTATATCTACCATTAGGGAACGGTGAGTGCGGTCAAGATGCTGCAAAACCAGAATGGCAGCGGGAAAGTCACTGGGTAGATGGGATAAAACCTCAGATAGCGCCTTGAGTCCGCCAGCGGATGCGGCGATGGCGACGACATCAAAGGCGGTATCAGGGAAGGCTGGGGGAGGATTGGTATGTTGATCAGCTTGGGGCTGTTGCATTTGATTATGATTAGGGGTAGCAGTGAAATATAAGGGTTAACGCTTTCAGTGTATCGATTTTGGCACGATTGGTGCTTTTCTTCTAGGTCTCCTGTAGGGCGCAGGTTGGCAAAGGGCGCAAGTCAGTCATTGGTGTTAACTTAAGTTATAGCCCCCTCAAAGCTTAATTACCTGTTCCGCTTCTAAAAACCTAGACAAACCTACCCATCAGTAATTCTGCCTTGGTATAAGTCCACGGTGTAACTTTTGGTCGATAACCGTTAACGCTTACGCTTGGCTGATACCCGGCATTGTTGCTCGATATCAGCCTTAACCA
>NZ_JAVJUO010000120.1:0-46379 GCF_040220555.1 Coleofasciculus sp. C1-SOL-03 | reverse complement strand
TGGTTAAGGCTGATATCGAGCAACAATGCCGGGTATCAGCCAAGCGTAAGCGTTAACGGTTATCGACCAAAAGTTACACCGTGGACTTATACCAAGGCAGAATTACTGATGGGTAGGTTTGTCTAGGTTTTTAGAAGCGGTTAAGGAATAAAGAAACCCAAACAATCCGCTAACCCACCGAATAAGTCCCTGGGCATAAATTCTGTACGCTGTACTAAGAAATGTTAAGGAACCTTAAATCCTTACTGTTCCCTGTTCCCTGTTATAACCCAGTCCGCGCAGGCGGACTTTGTTTGTGTAGCAGCGATTTCAATCGCCGTGGCAAAGGGGGTAATAAAAGCGGATTTGGTATCACCTTCCAACCTACATCTCCCATACCTTAATCTGACTCCTCCCTAACCCTCCCCTTGTCAAGGGGAGGGAACTACCCCTACGAATGATTCATAACCTCAAAAAACCGAATTGTGAATTGGGTTCCTTGATCTGGCTTGATGTCCAATTCTCCCTCCAACTGTTCAGTTAAAGCCTGGATTAACTGAAATCCTAATGTCTTGGGATTCTCCGGCTCAAACCCTTCCGGTAAGCCAATTCCGTTATCTTGAACCGTGAGAGTCAGTCTGCGATCGCACTCGGATGTCAGTTTAATGGTAATCACACCTGGACGGGATTCAGGGAAGGCATATTTTAACGCATTGGATAGTAACTCATTCAGCAGTAAGCCACAGGGAATCGCCGTGTCTAGGTTCAGAGAAATGGGTTCAACGTCAATCTGCAATTTAATTACGTTGCGATTCGCGCCATAAGACTGGAATAGATACGTGGCTAAGGTTTCAATATAATCGGCAAAATTAATCGTTTCTAGAGACGTAGATTGATACAATTGATTATGAATCAGCGCCATAGACTTAACCCGATTCGCACTTTGTTGGAAAACATCCAAAACTTGAGGATCGGTTAACGTCTGGGACTGGAGATCCAGGAGACTGGAAATAATTTGTAAGTTATTTTTGACCCGATGGTGAACTTCTTTCAGCAGGACTATTTTTTCCCGCAGGGAGGTTTGCAGTTCAGCTTCAGCCTGCTTTTGTTCCGTGATATCAATCCCCACTAAAACCGCCGCTTGACCTTGTTGGTATTTTTGGGCGATAATCAAATAATTGCGAATCGAATCCTTGATTTTTAAATCAACCACCTGAGAGGCGGTAAATTCTGAGCTTGCCAAGAACTGGTGTACAAAATGAATATACTCCGCGTTATTGTTGCGAAAGCCAATTTTTTGACCAAGAAAATCGCTGGCAGACAAGCCCCACATATTCGCTGTATGTTGATTAACACCGAGATATTGCCCATCTGCACTAATCCAAGCCACACAACCGGGTACGGTATTCAAAATAGCTTGCAGTTGTTCATTCGTTTGTTGTAGGGCTTCAATAAACAGTTGGCGTTCGGCTTCTAGCTGTTTGCGATGGCTGATATCTTGAAAAGCAGCGACGCTATAGATAATATCGCCTTGTTCATCATAAATAGGAGTCGCTAAAATCTCCCATAAGCCTTTCTTGCCATTGTTGCGGATTTCCAAATCATCAACATTGACTTTTTCTCCCCGTAACGCCCGACAAACTGGATAGTTTTCTGGGGGATATAACTGATCCGTTCCCGCAATATAGAATTGATAAAGATGAGAATAGTCTGCAATCGGAGCATCAGTGAGCCGTTCTACGCCCAATAGTTTAAATGCTGCTGTGTTAAAAAATACGGGTTGGATCAATTTATCAAATACTGTAATGCCGACGGGAATGGCGTCTAAGATTTGATTCAGCTTTTTCTCACTGGCACGTAGTAAACTATTTTCTCTGACTTGGGCGAACGTTTTCCATTGGACATAGCCATAAATAGCGCCGAATATGGCAATTGCGTAAAGGGTATAAGCCCAGCCTGTTTTCCAGGGGGGCGGGATAATCGTAATCGTCAGAGATGTGCCTTCTTCGTTCCAAACTCCGTCATTATTAGACCCTTTAACTCGAAAGGTGTAGGTTCCGGGGTCAAGATTTGTATAACTGGCGTAGCGTCGAGTTCCGGAGTAAATCCAATCGTGATCAAATCCTTCGAGTTGGTAGGCGTATTGATTTTTTTCCGGATTAGTATAGTCAAGGGCGGCGAATTTAAAGCTAAAGAAGTCGTCTTTGTAGGATAATTTAATCTCCTTGGCGATGGAGATGGCGGGGTTGAGTTTGACGGTTTGATCAAAGATTCTAAAATCGGTGATCACAATGGGGGGAATATGAGGATTGTCTTTAACTTGGTCGGGATAAAATAAGTTGAAGCCATTGAGTCCGCCAAATAACATCGCACCATCTTTAGTTTTGGCGTAGGCTTTCACGCCATCGAACTCGTTTCCCTGAAGTCCATCGCCGACATCGTAGTTTCTAAAGGTTTCTGCTTCGGGGTTAAATTTGGATAAGCCATTACCTGTACTTAGCCAGAGATTTCCATTATCGTCTGCAAGTATACCGACAACGGAATTGCTGGGTAAACCGTCATTTTCGGTGTAATGGGTAAAGGTTTCAGTGGCGATATCGAATTTATTCAGTCCGCCGCCGTAGGTGCCTAACCAGAGTGTCCCGGCTGGGTATTCATTGATTGACAATACTCGGTCATAGCTTAGGCTATTGGGGTTATTGGGATCGTGGGTGTAGCGGGTAAATTTTTCCGTCTCGCGGTCAAATTTGTTGAGTCCACCGTTGAATGTGGTGATCCAGAGTGTACCTGCACTATCTTCATGAATTAACGTTGTACTATTATCACTCAAGCTATTAGAGTCATCAGGATTATGAGTATAGTGCGTAAATTGTCCTGTTTCACGGTCAAATTTATTGAGTCCACCACCGAATGTACTAATCCACAGATTACCCGCTTGGTCTTCAGTGATGAAATTTACAGTATTATGACTTAAACTTGTGGGATCATCAGGATTATGTGTATAGTGCGTAAACTTTCCCGTTTCACGATCAAACTTGTTGAGTCCGCCACCAAAAGTGCCAACCCACATGATACCCTTACTATCTTCATAGGTTGACCAAACATTGTTACTACTTAGGCTGTTAGGGTTGTACGCTTCGTGGGTATAATGTGTAAAATTTTCAGTTTTGCGGTCAAACCGATTGAGTCCACCGTTATCAGTGCCAATCCAAATTATGCCGTACTTATCTTCGTCGATTGACATGATATGATTATCATTCAAGCTATTTGGATTATGGTATTCGTGTTTATAATGCGTAAATTTCGGTTCTTTCAGGTCTAACTTGTTAACACCGCTAAACCCCGTGCCAATCCACAGAATATTTGACTTATCTATCAAGACACTAAAAAATACCGTACCATTCAAATTGTTTGAGTTAAGTGAATCTTTTGTATAATGTCTAATTATTCCTGTTTCAGGATTAAATTGGTCTAGTTGGGTGCCAAAAGAGTTACCGTACCAGCTACTTGTTGCCAGCCATAGATTTTTCAATCGGTCTTCAGTAATCGCATTGATAGTGTTATTGCTTAAACTATTCAGATTTCCTGGCTCATGCTTATAGTGGGTAAATTGTTCAGTTTCGTAGTTGAAGTGATTTAGTCCCCCATTCAGCGTGCCAATCCACAGTCTATCAGCATGGTCTTCATGGATTGACAATACAGTATTATCGCTTAAACTATGAGGATCAGCAGGATTATGTGTATAGTGTATAAATTGCTCAGTTTCTTGATTGAACTGGTTAAGTCCCCCACCATCGGTACCAATCCACAGTCTATTAGCATGGTCTTCATAGATTGACAATACAGTATTATCACTTAAGCTATGAGAATCAACAGGATTATGTGTATAGTGTATAAATTGTTTAGTTTCTCGATTGAATTGGTTAAGTCCCCCACCATCAGTGCCAATCCATAGTACGCCCAACTTATCTTCATAGATTGATAGGACTCGGTTACTCCCTAAGCTCATTGGGTTATTGGCGTCATGTTTATAGTTGATAAATGTTTGTGTTTTCTCCTCAAATTTATTAAGTCCTCCACTTTCAGTACCAATCCAAATTTCTCCTGACTTGTCTTCATAGATTGTTGTGACAAAATTATCAGATAAGGAATGGGTATCAAGTTCATCATATTTATAAATTCTTAATTTATATCCATCATAATTATTTAAACCATCTTGAGTCCCCAACCAAATAAGTCCTTGACTATCCTGTAGTAAACAATTAATTGAACTTTGAGATAATCCATCTTCAGTAGTGATATGTTCAAAATGAATATTGTCATTTTCGTTGGCATATACACTGACTGAAAGACTAAAACTTATCAAAATTGTAAGAACTACTGTTAATATTAATATCTTGAGCAATTTTAGAGTTAATCGGCTTACTTCAAAGCTTATGTAAAACAAATTTAATGATATGCCGACAGGCATAGACTCTACTAGTCCTAAATAATAAGTAAAAAAGTTGTTCGCGAAAAAATGATACTTATAGTGCGCCTAAATCATTTGTACAATTAACTGGCATGACTTTATTATATGATGTCCGGCAAATCACCCCTACCAAAAATGTACGGGCTTGGTTACCAAGCCCCTACTCCCCATCACCGTAATTATGGGTATTCAACCGGACATGATATTACCTAATGCTTTATTTTTGTGAAAACTTTGGGCTTATCAATCTTAGGTTCTGCTATTGTTTTTTTCTGCTTGACCTGAGTTGTTAGTTGTAGAACTCAATTGGATACGCTGTATATCCTGTCTATGACATTAGTCTCAAATCCAATAAATTACAAGAATCGCTGGGTATCAACCACAATATTCATCACCACAATATCCATCGCTATCACAATCGGTGACAGGATAGTTAGGATTTTGTTTGTTAGTCCAACGCTGCACTGGTTGATCTGTCAGTCCCATTGGCTTGGAGGGGAGAGGAATTTCACAAACTACATTACCGTCCTGACCAGGAACTTTGTTAGTCATTGTTCCCACTAAGGTGTTGTTAATCACTTCAAACTCTACACCACTGGGAACCGTTAACCCGTTCTCTTCTAAAACAGGATTTGTATTCGAGAGAAATTGCGATTTAAACTCTTCATCTACCCATGTCTGGGCGATAATCTTGGACAAAATCTTTTGAGTTGCTGGATTATTCTTTACCAAAACTGACATTGTTTTTCTCCTATTCTTCAAAGAATCTAGTCAAGGGAAGTAATGTTAGTCAAGTATTCCTAGAAACCGGGTTTCTCGTAAGGATGACAACGATATCAACCTTTCACCCAAAGAAACCCGGTTTCTTGACCGATGTCCTAGGGACACTTATTTCCCTTAAATCCGCTATGCCAACTTATAGTCATATTAATATACAATGCTTATTTTATCTATGCAAGAGGGTCGGGGAAATTAAATCAATCTAGATTGGATCATTCGGCTAATCTACAGATGGGTTCCCCAGAATAAACTCTCCCACGGAAGTTTCCCGATAGTAATCCGTTCCCACCGTCGCCGCAAATAAATCGGAATTACCACCACCGATCGCGCAAGGTGCCAGATTCATCGCTGTTGCTACCAGATACATGGTCTGCTGTAATGAACCCACATCCTTAAGCATATTAGCATACGCAATGGATTCATAAACCCAGCTTGCTCGCTGAAACCGTGGGGCGAAGACAAATAGAACTTGCGGCATACAGAATCTACTACTAGCAAAGTAGGCATCTTCTAACAGCGCCTCCACATTCTCATTCCTGCCCGTCAATCGACAAAGCTGATGAGATTCGGGACGATAATGATACACTCCAGAGTCTAGATTATCACAGGTATTCGCGATCGCATACAATTCTAACTCATATCGACCACCACTATTCGCATAAGGTCTGTGGGTACATTCCCCATAATCCTTCGCCGTAATTCGCTTATTCCGAGTGCAGCGATACAGAAATTCCCCCAATTGCTTCACGGTTATCGGCTTATCGCTATAACTCCGAATCGATTTCCTCTCCTCCAGTACCCAAGTAAAGGAATAATCCTCCGCCTTAAGTTTCTCGATATCCGGCTGATACAACTCAATGATCTCATCGGACATCCTCGGTTGAATCATCGGAGGCTGGGGAATCTTATCCAGGAAGCGGAACGTTTTCCCCGAATCATTGCTATGTCTTCCCTTGCGACTTCTGGCGTGAAACAGCAAATCGTGAAACTCCCAGGATATGAGCGAATGACTCTCATCCTCCTCAATTTTGCCATTATCCTGCACGACACCCAGCATTTGGCTACTCAAGAGCAAACTGAGAAATAATTGTACCGTTTCTGGCGTCAATCCAGGTATCCTTTGACACAATTCCTCCCCGGTTCTCGGTTGCGCCAATTCAGAAACCAGTGCAGCGCCGCGCCAATCGGCTAAACTAATCTGGGCGTATGATAAAGGAGATTCCAGGATTAACTGATTGTCCTGTTTATGGCAATAGGCAAAACGCGAGAGAGTATAGCGTTGTTCAACAGTCGCCGATTGAACCTGAAACCGTTTAAACGGATAAATCGGAACTCGCGTAGCGATAGGAAACCCATCCCCAACAACCGTATGACAAATCCAGCCTAACTGAATAAACTGATTCAGATAATAATAAAACGTTGCCAGTCTTTCAAACCCATCGCTTTGCAGGACACTATCACTCAGATTCTCCTCTGTTCCCCCGGCTGTCGATAAACTATTTATCGCACTTAATAATCCCGGCGATACCTGATCCAGATTCAGCGTATACTGAGGGAGATTACCCTTAACACGGGTTGACTGAATCATCATGCGATCGCGCGACTCTTCAGTTACAGTAATATCCTTACGAAATGACAAAATAAAAGGAAGTGACATAAGGCATTAATCGGGTTCGTAGTTGCGCTTGTAGTTGCGTAGTTGCGCTTGTAGTTGCGCTTGTAGTTGCGCTTGTAGTTGCGCTTTAGCGCCGGTTCAACGTTCCTATCCCCACCACAAAATCAGTTGGACACACATTATTGGGCGCACGTCTATCATTGGTGTCAACTTAAACGGAAAACCCCCTCACCCCCAGCCCCTCTCCCACCAGGGGAGAGGGGAGCAAGAAGGAAGCGCTTGCCCCCTACAGAATCACAAAAACATAGGAATCGGATTAAGCTGAGACTCCAGCAACGGTTGAGACAACCAGCCCAATTTTACCGGAACATCATACAACCGTCCAAACGCCAATCGCCGCCAAAAATGACGCAATCCCGGCACAATCACCTTAACCACAGGCAAACCAATATCCGGACGAGTCTGATCTAAAACTAACACCTCCAAACCCTGCTTTCCAGCAATATTAACACAACGCCTGACATCATCCGCCAAATCATCCCTTCCCATCTGAGAATAATCACCAAAACCCTTCATCTTCACCCTAGAATCAGGCACCAGATAGGGCTGATTGGCAATCGTCGCCCTTTGCCACCAATCTAACGCCACCGGATCATTAAAACGATACGCCGTTGTCCCATCATCCGCCACCGATAACACAGCCGGAAGCACCTGATTCATCTCCGTTATCGCACGTAATAGCGCAATTTTCGGGTCAAAATGAGCGCCGAAACCGAAGACAATATCTTCAATCTCATGATTAACTCGTCGAGAAATCGCCGTAAACGTCGGCACATTCAAATCCGTCGTTATATCAATAACCCACATCTCCCGATGAATTGAGCGATAATACTCAACCACCTCCGCTAAATACGGGTCATCAAAACTCCCTAAATCGACCCCTGGACGCTGCACCCGATTATACCACCACAACGCCACCCCATCCCGTTCCACTAACTCCATAAACCCTTGCAAAATTGCCTCTTCTACCGTATTTCCCGCCGCCGCACCATTAGAATTTGCCCAACAATAGGGATTTTGTTCTCTGGGATAACCGTAATAACCATAAGCCGTAGGAATATATTTAAACCGTTGATGAGTTAATGACCAAACAGGCGTCCAGTCTAATTCCTGTTGCGGATCAAAGGGTTCAGGAACCTGTTGACTCGGCGTCGATTGCTCATTGATCTGCTGACGATTCTCATACTGCGCTTCACTATAAAGCATACAGTGATTCGGATGAATCGCCTGATCCCCTAACTCCTGATAACATCCTTTTTGGCGAATCTCATCCCCTTGAAATATGCCACAATAGCGTTCAATCGCTTCACACAACGCACTTGCTTTTGCCTGACTATCAGTTTTCCCTTTCCCACCACTTTTCCCGCGCACGGTTTGCCGCAAAAAGTAGAGGGGATCAAACATCATGGCAAAGTTGTGTCCCGCATAATAACTGTGAATCACCCCATTGTCTGTCAGTTTTTTCGGGTGTAATGTATGCACCACCCCCGTAATCGGACTCACATGATGCTGGTATTTTTTTAGCGTGGCTTCTGGTGAGACACAACGGTGTCCGCCATCATGGGTAAATCTTTTCGTCTGGTTGTGGAGATAGATAGGAGATGGGGTTTGGTTAAACTGTTGCGGATTGCCACAGCAGGAACATTGAGGACGTTGAACTAAGGTATGGGTTTCGGTGTTTAGGGATAGGGTATCGACGGTAATAATCTGTCCCGTAACTTGGGGATTTTCGCCTTGGACAATCCATTTAATCAGTTCCGTCGCCGCGAGATTTAATCCGGTTTGCCAGGTGGAGGGGAGGGCGGCTTTGGCGGTGGGAAAAATTGATGCATTTGGGTTTTGGTTTTGGATATAGGTTTCCACCGGGCGATTGGTGCGTAACCGTTGCGCTAAACAGTGCCAACATCCAGTTTTTCCAGGTAGAAATAGGGGTCCTAGCCAGAGGGTTGTCCCGATGGGTTTGATTAATAGCCAAGGCTGTTGGTTTTGCCAAGCTTGGTGGTTAATATCAGCGAGTTCGGGGCGCAAATAGTCATCGGTGACAACTAGGGTTAAATCACCGTCTTTCCCCAGGTTTAGGGAGAGGGATTCCAGGTGGGTTTTGATGTCTGGAACGGAACAGGTTGCCAAGGATTGCACCGATACGGTTGTGGTTTGTAAGCGATGCCATGCTGAGATTGGATTAACGGGTAAGGTTGCCAGAAAAGCGGCGATTTCGGATGAGATGTGATGCTGGGCTTCGACAATATACCCCTTTTGTTCCATTAACAGGAGGGCATAGTAAATGTCCGCTGCTGAGGCGGTGTCTTGTAGTTGTTCAATGATATCGTCAACGGTTTGTCCGGTGAGTAAGGGGGTTAATTGGGTGTAAAGCTGTCCGCTGAGGGCAAAGGATTCCTGTTCTGAGATTAAAAATACGGTGGAATCGAGAATTTCAATATGAAAATAGGGTTTAATTATGGGTTTATTGATCATGATAGGGGGTTAAGTGAGTGGTGGGTTACGGCGGATATCTACTGAAATCATTATTGTCTGGATTAAATACCGCCTAACCCACCCGACAATTTTATTTGTCAGTTGGGTTGATGTCTCCAGAATGTAATTTATAGATATGTGAGCATTTTTTAATTCAATTTCTATTAAAAAGCAAAATAAATTTAGTGGAGTCCGTAGCATAGTATTAGGCATTTCTCAGCGTTTAAATCCTCAGCATTAATCCTCATGTAGGGGCGGGTTTAGGGATTTCCTTTGAATCGACGCCGATAAATTTTCTACAAAACCCGCCCTTAATCATTGGCATCTCACTACAATTATCCGGAAGCCATGCTCCCCTATAGATTACCATGGACTGCAAGCCAGATGCAGGGTGGGTGAAAACTTGTCCATTCGACTCGGTGCTTTTGATGAACCCTCAAAATCGAGGCAAAACCAATCCTGTAGAAAGTTGGCGGCTGTCAATGGTTTACCTGTCAGACTGTGTTATCGGCGGATTAGAAAAAATTGTTTGCTGCGAATCCAATTTATGGTTTACGAAAGTGAAACGTTATTATAGAAACTATCTACCCGTGAATAGCTGTGAACAATCATGAGGATTCTGCTGGTTGAGGATGATCAGCGCATTGCTAAAGCGCTGGCAGAAACTCTGCAAGACCAACATTATATTGTTGATATGGCTACCGATGGCGAAGCGGGGTGGGATTTTGTCGAAGCATTCAGCTATAAACTCATCCTGCTGGATGTGATGCTACCTAAACTCGATGGAATTAGCTTTTGTCAACGCTTGCGACGTTCCGGTAAAATGACCCCTGTACTCATGTTGACGGCTAAAGACACCAGCAATGATAAGGTGATCGGATTAGATGCGGGTGCGGATGATTATGTCGTGAAACCCTTTGACTTACCTGAATTAACTGCTCGCATTCGGGCATTACTGCGTCGAGGCAATTCTAGCCTACCCCCCGTGCTGGAGTGGGAACGTCTCAGCTTCGATCCGAATACCTGTCAAGTCACTTATGCTGAACACCCCCTACATTTAACGCCCAAGGAATACAGTTTACTGGAATTACTGTTACGAAGTCATGGTCGTGTGCAGAGTCGTAGCACTATTTTAGAACAGCTTTGGTCATGGGATGATCCACCCGGAGAAGACGCGGTTAAGGTTCATATCAAAGATTTACGCAAGAAACTGAGAGCAGCAGGCGCTCCACCGGATTTGATTCAAACCGTTTATGGTATCGGGTATCGGCTGAAGCAACATTAGCCACGGGAAAGACGTATGGTCAGAGAAGATCAGGGAAATCAGGGAAATCAGGGAGATAAAAAACTGTATAAATTTTTATCAAAATTGGGTATCAAAACCCGATTCCCTATAAGCAAAGCGAAGGGTCAAAATTCAAAACTCAGTCAGGGCGGGTTTCGCACAAACGTTACCCTCAATAGCCAAGAGAAAATCCCTAAACCCGCCCCTACACACTCAAAACCCGGTTCCCTACGAGCGCAGCGAAGGGTCAAAACCCGGTTCCCTATAAGCAAAGCGAAGGGTCAAAACTCTGTCAGCCCCCAGTTTAAATCCTTGCGCTGGCGTCTATTGGGTTCCTACCTGATGGTTATGGTGGCAATTCGGGTCATATCTAATGGTGTGGTCTATGAATTTTTTTCTCATAGTCTTTATCAGCAATTAGATAACCGTCTGCTCAATTTAGCCCAAGCGGCGGCTCATAGTTTAGTGGCGATTAAGCAGGATAAAGATGCCGTTGATCAACCAGCTTATCGCCCTTTAGATGGAGATGGTGATCTCGACATTCCCTGGCAAAATCTGAGTAAACCGGATCAAGGTGTGGAGTGGTTTGGCGCGGATCAGCAACGATTAGCGAGCTCTGGCACCCTTTCGCCCACTTTTCCCCTGCAAGAAGGGTTCCAGACAGGGGAACAAGGGCAGATTCGTACCCTAACGATTCCCGCGTACAGATACAGCCAAGGACAACGACAACTCGAAGGTTATGTTCGCGCCAGTGAATCTACGGAGTCTGTGGAAGCTGTCCTCACCCAGTTACGTTGGGGATCAGGTGTAGCAGGTATTCTCACTTTAGGACTGATTGGAGTGGGCGGTATGTGGCTGACTCGGCAGTCGATGAAGCCCATTGAGCAGAGTTTTCAGCAACTTAAACAGTTTACAGCCGATGCGTCTCACGAGTTACGCAGCCCCCTGACGGCGATTAAGGCGTCAGTAGAGGTGATGCAAACTCATCCAGAACGGATTCATCCGGCGGATGTGGAAAAATTGGCTGCGATCGCGTCGGCGACTAGCCAGATGAGTCGTTTGGTGCAGGATCTGCTGTTACTCGCCCGAACGGATGCGACAACTGCCGCACCAACCCACGAATGGACAGTGATTCCCCTGGACGAACTTTTAGAGGATGTTGAGGAACGTCTCGAACCCAACGCTGAAGCCCAAGACATTACTCTGAAATGTAGACTACAAACGGACATTTTTGTCAAGGGGGATGTCTCTCAGCTTTTCCGTGTCTTTTGTAATCTACTCGAAAACGCTCTGCAATACACTCCATCCGGAGGTACAGTTACCCTGTCGATGAGTACAGATGAAACCTGGGTGGTTGTCAGTGTGGAGGATACAGGGATTGGTATTGCGCCAGAACATTTACCCCTTATTTTTGATCGCCTGTGGCGAGCCGATAAAGCCCGAACTCAGCGTCAGGAGGGTTCAGGGTTAGGTTTAGCGATCGCCCAAGCTATTGCCCAACGTCATGGTGGAGACATTACAGTCAGGAGTGAGTTAGGAGTTGGCAGTTGTTTTCAGGTGTATCTGCCTATAGTTTCTTAGGGGTAGCTAAGTAGTCAGATCAAAGAAAACGGCAATTTCTTTACCGAATCCTTACATTTGCCGTCTATTTTTTTTACCAAGCCCTTCTCAGCGAGTGGCAAGGCTGTTTTTACAGAGTATTAAGATACCAGAGATAATGAATTCAAAAGCTTTAATTGCTGAGTTTATCGGCACCTTTGCCTTAATCTTTATTGGCGTTGGTGCGATCGCGACAAACTATATCATTAAAGGTGACACAGATGTCGATTTAGTCGCCATTGCTCTAGCTCACGGCTTGACCATTGCTGTCATGGTTAGCGCTACCGCCGCCATTAGTGGGGGTCATCTCAATCCAGCCGTCACCTTCGGCGCTTGGTTGGCGGGCAAAATTAATCTCAAAGATGGTTTAGGATATATTATTGTTCAGTGTTTAGGAGCCATCTTTGCTGCCAGTCTGATTAAGTTAGCGATACCCCTAGAGCCACTGGGAGCCATTAAAATGGGTACACCCGCACTAGGTAATGGAGAAACTCCAATGATGGGCTTAGTGCTGGAATTTATCCTCACCTTCTTTCTCGTCTTCGTGGTTTTTGGCACAGCGATGGATAAACGTGCCCCCCAAGTCGGCGGTTTGTTTATTGGGTTAACCGTTACCCTCGATATCCTAGCGGGTGGACCGATTAGTGGTGCCGCCATGAACCCCGCTCGTTATCTCGGTCCAGCTTTGTTGGGAGGGGGACTCCAGTACATTTGGCTCTATTGGCTGGGTCCCTTAGCTGGTGGTGCTGCTGCCGCTTTAGTGTATCATTACCTGCTCGAAGACCGCAGTCAACATGCGATCGAGTCTAAGGAGGGTGAAAACTAGGTGAGGGCACGATAGTATCGTGCTCCTACGAATGGTGATTTAAATGTCAGGAAAACGTGACATCCTCCTACACGCTCCCCTACGGGTACACTGTAGGCTTCCTTTGTCGTAGTCTTGCGACTACGCTTCCGGCTCCTTCACTTCGTTCGAGGACAAGGTTTTATAGTGGGAACATGCAAGAGCCCATTTCTTGCTTATCGCAAGAGAAATTTTAGTTATGGAGTTGAGTTTTTGCTGTCAAGTTGCCAGCTTTTACAGCTTTGCATTGAACTTAAGAGTTCTCGCTGTCTCTAGCTAACCGAAACCTCCATCAGTTCTTGGAGCAAAGCATTGCTATCTTGACTCATTGACGGTTCTGGATGTTTGGCGATAATCATCGGAGTGTCTCCCATATCACTATCGGGGATAGCTTGGAGAAGGTAAACCTGTTGGGGGTTGACATTGGCAATCACCTGGGGTGAATGAGTCGCCACAATAAACTGACAGTTGGGGAAAGTGCGAGTCAGGGCGGGTACAATCTCATGTTGCCATTTCGGATGCAGATGGAGTTCAATCTCATCAATCAGAACCACGCCATTCCCTTCTAGGGGATTCCCTAACCCCGGATTCGCGATCGCTAATCGTTTGGCTAAATCGGCGGCGAGTGCAAGCAAGCCTCTTTCTCCTTCAGAGAGTTGATTAACGATTAACTCTCGACCTTGTTTCGTCACCGTCATCCGTAAAGGGGCGCGTCGCACCCGCAGGTTCGCAAAACCGGGTAACAAAGAGGATATCGCTTGGCGGATGGCTTCTAGGAGGCGATCGCGGTGTTCGGGATTATCTCGACGCCATTCGTTTTCTAGATCCTCAAGATCCTTAAACCACTCGAAGAAGCTGCTAAAGTTAATCGACACACCCGTTAAGGCGTGGTCATAAATCGCCAGTTGGTTTGACCAATAGTATTTCGTTGCTTCTTGGGTAACTTTGTCGCAAAACTGGCGATTGACGGGATAGTAAACCACGACGGGTAAATTCACATTCAAATTGTTTTGCAACTGATTCTTAATTCGCAAACAAATTCCTTCTAATTCTCGAATGTTCCCGCCCCTAGGTCGTCCCTTGGTATTGGATAACGACAGAAACCAACTAATTTGCCGTTCCCTCAAGGAAATTGTAATCTCATTTTTGGTTTGATGAGCGCCATTGGCGATATCTCCCTGACGAAAAAAATGTCGCGGAATTTTCCGTTCTTCGGTAATATCCTGTTCGTTAATAAAATGTCCCGTTCCAATCGGATCTTGAAGTTCCGCCACAAAATGGGAAAGCAGAAGTGCGATACAGTCGAGAATACTGGATTTTCCCGTTCCGTTGATTCCCACCAAGACTGTCGGTTCAGTCTCATGGAACTCCAGCGTCAGATCGCCGATGCCACGGAACGAGTTGATTTTCAGGCGCTTGACTTTCATGGCTTATAGTAGGCTGATGGCAATAAAATGACACCGGGATGAAAAAGCAGCAATTGTTATTGATACTGCTGATGATACTCTGATCGGTTGAGCTTGTCCGGCAAAAGCCTCATACAATTGATTCAAGAACTCCTAGTTTGGGGTTGTATAAACGTACCCTGACACGTCTAGAACCTAAATGCGTAACCTTTGAGGAACTGTTAACTGGGGTTACGCCAGCCGACGCCGACGCTTTAGGGAGCAATCCCTAGGGAAGCTTCCCAGAAATAAACGCGATCGCAATATTGAAATCTGCTTGTACAGACAGCTTCTAGGGAAACATTTTGCGTATTGGTCACATCCAACGATACGAAAGCGGGTTCTCCTCCGGGTGCAACGGTTCGAGATTCAGCCTTTACCCCATCTATATACACATTAACAAGAACCCTGGGACTACCTTGGTCGTTATCGCGCATACCAAACCCTAATTGCAATGTCTGAAAGTTAACATCCTCCCGATTGGGTTGCAGTCTACAGGTCAATGATGCCTGAGTATCGCCTGGACCCATATAAAATCGCGATGGGTAAACCGCTTTATTGACCACCACGTTTTCACTTCGCCGTCTCCAGTTACCGATACCCGCATCCACACAATTTAGCCTCAGCAGGAAGGTTGAGCGTTCTTGCGCTTGCACAATTTGCTGACTTGGGGCAGTCAACGCCGCACATAGAAGTCCACTGGCAATGATTTTCTGAATCAGTTTGCTTTTCATTCGTATTGATAGTTCACCCACGCCAATAGGCATCAATACTACATCATCCCATGGGCTGATGTTTAACCCGATGGAATCATCCCTTGATCAAAGATTTGACCCTTTGTATCAATACCACGAACTAGGATGCGATCGCCATATACCTCGTAAGCGGCAAAACTTAGCGTTGAGGCGGAATGGGCAGTCCATGACGAACGCCCAACCGGGCGAACTCCAGCACCTCCACCACAAGTTAAATAGGTTGTCCCATTAATCGGCACAGTGCGCTCGTAGTTGTGGTCATGACCATTAATATAGAGTTGCACGCCGTATTTTTGAAACAAGGGAGTCAGGGTTTCAATAAACGCTTGATTCAATCCGTAATGACCCGATGAATAAATCGGATTATGTCCAAACACAATCTTCCAGGGCGCATCGCTACGGCTGAGTTCCTGTTCTAACCACGGTAACTGACGTTGCCAATCCGCATTGGCATTCGTATCCAGCGCCCAAAATTGCACTGATCCCCGCCGAAATGTATAGTATCGTCCCTGCATGTTGAAACCTGGATATCGGACTTGGGGATCACCATTGGCGGTGCGGATGTCATGGTTCCCCAGACAAGCATGAAATTTCACTCCATTTTCTAGTAAGGCTTGATAGGGTTTTTCAAAGACTGCCTCAACTTTTTCAATTTCCCCATCGTTATAAATATTGTCACCTGCCATAATCACCAACTCGTAGGGATTCTGTTGATAATAAGCCGTCATCGCCTCTGCCACTGCATATTGTCCGGCTGCACCTGTGCCTGTATCGGCAATGGAAACAAAGCGTAGCAGAGGTGTATCAGCCAATTCATTCCGCGTGTCAGTTGAGGGTGTTGGTTTAGGAGTCTGGGAATGGGTATCACTCGTCTGAGTCGTTTGACTGGCAAAGAGATTACTGCCAACAGCAATAACCCCGAAACAACTAATACCACTCAAAATCAAAAATTGACGGCGTTTGAGACTCATAGATCTAGAGCAGTCATGCAGACTGAAGCAAGACGGGCAAAAATGTTAAATTTGTGCTGTAGGAACAGCGTTCGTAAGAAGAATTTAGCGCATTTTATGCCAATTGGCGTTGCTGGGTAGGGAAATAAAAATGTCAAACGAGCAGCATAAGCCTCAGACGTCCGTAGAGGCAGATGAATCTACTCAAGAAACCAATCAGGCTGAACCCACTCGCCAGTCTAAACTGGTGGATTGGCTCTATCCCAGCTTTGAAACCGTTGAGAAGGTGTGGGATAGTATCTTGGCAACAATTCGCTCTGTACTGCCAGAGGCTTGGAATCAAAAGCTATCAGATTGGGGATTGACGGGCGCGATCGCGGCGTTTATTGTGATCATAATGGTGACGGCAGTTGCCTTAACGCCAGAGACACCCACACAGTTAGCCAAAGAAGTAAAACCTAAACCCACCCCTGCACCTCCAGAATTAGCGACCCCTGAACGTGCAGACACTTCAGAACCTGAGTCCTCTCCCCTAGAACTTACCCCAGAACAACGCCTGATTGCGGCGATTCAAGAGCAAGTGGCTGAAATTACAGATCAATATGCGAATGGACTGATTCAATCCATTCAAGCCAATTTTCAGGGCAACCGTCTAATTGTTACCGTGAGTGATGATTGGTATAAGTTGGATGCACAGGATCAAGAGCAATTAGCCAGTGAAATTTGGCGTCGATCTCAAGAGTTGGAGTTGAGCAAACTGGAAATCACTAATTCCGATGGCAGTCTATTGGCGCGGAGTCCGGTCGTCGGTTCTGGGATAGTCATTTGGCAGCGTTAGCTCTATCGACAGATGTCCGAGAATCTGCTTAAATATAAGATTGGCATAGCTTTGGAGGATTAATTCAGTGCAGTTGCCTTCGTTTTACCTGTTACACGGGGGACGTAATCCAAGCAGACAAAAATGCTGCAATGAACATTCTGCATCGCCTTAAGATAGTGAGATCACTCGCTGGATGAAATATGCAGAAGTCCGCGCCATTTTACTGATGCGGACAGTTCGATACTTAGTTCACCCCGATCAGCGCATGGCTTTCTCAAGCTGGTTGGCAATATTGAATTGAGCTAGACTGGGCGATTCAATATCGCTTCTCGCCAGTTGTTCTAACTCAACCGCGAGCGATCGCAGGTAGTCTGCTCGTTGGCGTATTCGGGTACTGATTCCCTCTGCACCAGTGGCAAGGCACTCTGGACAAACATCACTAACATATTCGCCAGAGTCCCGATACGCTCTTGCCACCACCTCTAGCGGGAAAAAAATGTTACCGCACAAGTTGCAACGGCATCTTTCGTCGAAGTCATTACTCTCAACTTTAATTTGAATGGGCATGGACGGTGTTCTCCAATATATATATGGTGTTGCCGGATAGCTGGAACTCTATCTGAACTGGGCTGAAGCGAACAGCTTAATTAATTATTTATTTTATTTTAACCATAAATGTAGTTAATCGTACAGATTATTTCTAATCACAGAGACAATGCCTTTCTGTTAGCTTTCCATGACAATGATCCCGCCGATTTCACAGCCAAGGGCTATCATAAAAAATACTCAGAGTATTAACTCTGAGTACACACAGTTGCCAAACTATTTAGATAAACCAGCGATGACTCTATTGAGGCTTCGTTGTCACCAGCATCAAAGGAATTCCGTCACTTTTGCAGTTCCTCCGAATTCCCAACTGATCCACTCGTTTAGAGGTCGCTGCATCAAAGTGGTCAAGTTTTGTGTCCTTAACCTTCCCACTGCGACGCTATATGTTCAGCCAAATCGACAACCCGCTGAGAATAGCCCCACTCATTGTCATACCAGGCAACGACTTTAACCATGTCGCCACCCATAACCATTGTCAGACTCGCATCAACAATAGATGAAGCATTATGTCCTTTGTAGTCTGAGGACACCAAAGGCAAGTCACTGTATTCCACAATACCCTTGAGCGAATCTTCTGACTCTTCTTTGACGACTTGATTGACCTGTTCAGCGATGGTGCTTTTCTCAACTTGAGCCACCAAATCCACAACCGATACATTCGGGGTAGGTACGCGCATCGCGATTCCATTCAATTTCCCTTGCATATCGGGGATAACTAACGCCACAGCTTTAGCGGCTCCCGTCGAAGTGGGTACGATATTAATTGCAGCAGCTCTTGCCCGACGAACATCCCGGTGGCTAGCATCTAGAATCCGCTGATCCCCCGTGTAACTGTGGGTCGTGGTCATGGTTCCTTTAATGATGCCAAAGTGTTCGTGGATGATTTTGACCACAGGAGCCAGACAGTTCGTGGTACAACTGGCATTGCTGACAATATCGTGCTTACTGTGTTCGTAGTCGTGATGGTTCACACCAACGACAAACGTGCCGATGTCACCCCCTTTTCCTGGAGCCGTAATCAGCACTTTCTTAGCGCCAGCAGCTATATGCTTAGATGCACCATCCCTGGTGACAAACACCCCGGTTGATTCGATGACTAGGTCGATGTCCCAATCACCCCAAGGCAAGTTCAGGGGGTTGCGATCCGATACACACTTAATGGTTTTGCCATTGACGATTAGGGAGTTTTCATCATAGCCAATGTCGGCTTTGAGCGTCCCTAGCATGGAGTCGTACTTAAGCAAATGAGCATTTGTCTTGGGATCAGATGTATCATTGATGCCCACTAACTCCAACTGGCTATTTTCTCTGGTCAGTAAACATCTGGCGAAATTACGTCCGATGCGTCCGAACCCGTTGATCGCTACTCTAATCACTGCGTCTTGCCCTCTGTATTCAAGCTCAGTAAATATACTTTTTATGAACCCAATCATATCGCAAAGCCGGACAAATTCTAAATGCCGATTTAGTCACAGATCGGGAATCACTGGATATGGATGTTGCTCTAAGTCTTTCCACCTAAGGGTTTGAGTCAATCTGAATTGAGAATCAGAGTCGTTGGATTCAGGATATCCGGTGGGGTTAGGTGTCAATACAGCTCGCAGCGATCTCTAAAATTTAGGTTTTCTTCCCCATCTTCCCCATCTTCCCCCGCTCCCCTCGCTCCCTCTGCTCCCGACAGGCAAGGGGTTCTATCGTTGTGCTGAATTTTCCGGAAACCCAAGACTAGCGGCTGTTTAGTATACAAAACCGTCTGGAGATAGAAAAACGTACTTCAGTACAAACACGGTGGTCAACTCCACTGGAGCCATAACACAATTTATAGCTAGGTGTGTCTACTGGCAAAAAAATCTGATAAATTCACCCTTTGCTATATCTTGAAAAATCAATTCTTGATATGATAGCGCGTGTTATTGGCACAGTAGGCTTGTGTGGTGTGGTGTGTAAGGAGTTAAGATGCCTAATACTGTCGATCTTAGTGGCAAGCCATTCCATTTCATCGGAATTGGTGGAATTGGTATGTCAGCGCTGGCTTACGTTCTAGCCAAACGTAATCTCCCTGTATCTGGGTCTGACATTCGTTCGACGCCGATTACTCAGCGGTTACAAGCTGTCGGCGCTCATCTGTTTAGAGACCAGAAGGCAACCAATTTGGAATTTTTTAGAGAAGCGAATGTCCCCATTTATCAGGGTGTATCAGCAACGGCGATTGAACCGGAGTCCACGGGAAAAAAAATTGCTGCCCCCTCAAACGACAACTCCGTTAGGGATGACCATCTTACTTCCTGCTTGCCCCAAGTAATATGTTCGAGTGCGATTAATCCGATCAATTCCGAGTACCAAGCGGCTGTAGACGGCGGCTACCCGATTTTTCATCGCTCAGATTTACTGGCAGCATTGATTCAAGACTACCGAAGTATTGCGGTTGCTGGAACTCACGGTAAAACCACAACCAGCAGCTTAATGGGATACTTGCTGCTGAAAACGGGTTTAGACCCAACCATCGTAGTGGGGGGAGAAGTGGAGGCTTGGCAAGGGAATGCGCGTCTGGGTCAAAGTCCCTTTCTGGTGGCTGAAGCCGATGAATCAGACGGATCGTTAGCCAAGCTAGCTCCGGAAATTGGTGTGATTACCAATATTGAACTGGATCATCCCGACCATTACCAGAATCTCGATCAGGTGATCGAAACCTTCCGGATTTTTGCCGATCGCTGTCAAATCGTAGTGGGTTGTATTGATTGCCAGACTTTGCGATCGCATTTAACCCCGACAATCAGTTATAGCTTGCAACGCACAGCCGGGGCTGACTACAGTGTGGATCGCGTGGTTTATCACTCAGAAGGTATCACGGCGAGGATTTGGGAAGGCGATCAGGTATTAGGTACGCTGCAACTGAGTCTGTTAGGTCAACACAATCTCAGCAACGCCTTAGCTGTTGTGGCAGTAGGACGACACCTGGGATTGAAGTTTGAGGCGATCGCCGCCGCCCTCGCTACCTTTGAGGGTGCCAAGCGCCGCTTTGAGGTTCGGGGTGAGTGTAAAGGGATTACATTTGTGGATGACTACGCTCATCATCCCAGTGAAATTCAGGCAACCTTGGCAGCCGCTCGCTTACAGGTTGAATTATCACGCCGTATTGTTGCCATTTTTCAGCCCCATCGCTACAGTCGTACCTTGACATTCCTGTCAGACTTTGCTAAATCATTTGGCGATGCCGATCTCGTCGTGGTCACAGACATATACAGCGCAGGCGAACCCGGTGTCGGACAAATTACAGGTGAGCAAGTGCGGGCAGCGATCGCGGCTCACCATGAGCGGGTGTACTACCAACCCACCTTAGAGAAAGTCTCCCAACTCCTCGCCCAAATCCTGCAACCCGGAGATTTGGCGATCTTTCTTGGTGCGGGAAATTTGAATCAGATTATTCCCCAGGTTATACAGTCCTACCAGACGGCGATCCCTAAGCTCAGTAAAACCGTCTAAGTTGGATTTACCCCAGCCGCACCTGATTGGGTGCTTTTATTCCCACTGCCTAACATCCATCGGCAATCTTTTAACCTGTATTGATATGACCTTGTCATCCTATTCTCCTCGCGTTGCTAACGCGCCACTGTGTCAGGAAACCTCTGATAAGCCTAAGCTTTACTTGCCTGGAACTGACTGCCTCCTCCGTTCTCAGGTGTCTTTAGCGAGTTTGACATCCTTTCGCGTGGGGGGTCCAGCCGAGTGGTATGTGGCACCCCGACGGGTCGAGGATCTGCTCGCCAGTTTTGAATGGGCAGATTTGCAGGGATTACCCATAACCTTGCTAGGGGCGGGTTCTAATCTACTGGTTAGCGATTGTGGTTTGTCCGGCTTAGTCGTCTGCACTCGTCATCTCCGTTCTACCCACTTTGACCCAGATACGGGTCAAGTCACCGTGGGAGCCGGAGAATCAATCGCCCGTTTAGCATGGCAAGCCGCTAATCACGGTTGGCAAGGGTTGGAATGGGCGGTAGGTATTCCCGGAACTGTAGGGGGCGCTGTGGTAATGAATGCCGGTGCCCATCAAAGTTGTGCAGCGGATCTGCTAGTGAATGTGGAAACCATTTCACCCACCGGAATTGTGGAGCGGCTCACACCTCAAGAGTTGGGCTTTCGCTATCGCACCTCCATCCTGCAAGGGGGGAATCGCTTCGTGACTCAGGCAACGTTTCAGTTGCAACCGGGCGCTGATCCGAAACAGGTTCGAGCGACAACAACTCACCATTTAAAGCAACGACGTGATGCTCAACCCTATCATCTACCCAGTTGCGGCAGTGTTTTCCGCAATCCCGAACCCCATGCGGCGGGTTGGCTGATCGAACAACTGGGTTTGAAAGGGTATCAAATTGGTGGCGCTCAAGTGGCAGAACGCCATGCTAACTTTATCTTGAACTGTGGCGGGGCAAAAGCTAGCGATATCTTTCAACTGATTCGTTATGTGCAGCAGCAAGTCGAGCAGCATTGGTCGCTCTCCTTAGAGCCAGAAGTGAAAATCTTAGGACAGTTTCAGCCTGTCTAAGGATGTCGCATTGACCGAAGCGGTACTAAGATTAAGACTTAGCAATGATAAACCCGTCCAACTCGAGAGACAGTCAATCAGTTATGACCAAAGGACAAGGATTCGGCTTCGGTTTAGGCAAGATGAAAGAACTTGCCGAAGCATTCAAAAAAGCCCAAGAGGTACAACAGGGAGCCAAACAGCTTCAAGAAGAATTGGAGCAAATGGAGATTGAAGGTTCCTCTAGCGATGGTATGGTTAAGGTGTTTATGAGTGGGAATCAGGAACCCCTGCGCGTCGAAATTGCCCCAGACGCGATCAGTCAGGGAGCCGAAACCCTCTCAGAGACGGTGACAGCCGCCATGAAAGATGCTTATGATAAATCAACCACGACGATGAGAGAACGTATGGAAGAACTCACCAGTGGGCTAAATCTGCCAGGGATGTAACGTCATTGGTAGAACTGGGAATAAAAGTCATAAGTTATCCATTGGAGATAGCACTTCCCAGTTCTGCTCTGATGGTCATTGGTCATTGGTTATTGGTCATTGGTCATTGGTCATTCGTAAAATCGGGGCGGGTTTAGTTACATCTGGATCTAACCGAAAAGATAGTTGTGAAACCCGCCCCTACAACTTTCAAAACTCTCCCCCATCTCTCCCATCTCCCTCTCCCCACCACAAGACTTATTCAGCAGCCCCTAATCAATGATTTCTGTGACTTTAACATTGATTTGCCCCTCCGCTAATTGAATCTGTAATTCTTCTCCAGGAACGAGACTCGCCGCGTTGCGAGCAATTTTTCCTTGTTCAGTCCGCACCACCGCATATCCTCGTTTTAAAACATTGGTCGGGTCAAGGGTGGCTAACTTTTGCCCCAGAAATTGGCAGTGTTGAGTCGCTTGACTTATTCGCCAAGAGGTGCTTTGAACTAATCGCTGTCGCTGCTGCGCGATCGCATGGTGTTCCTGCTGTAACTGTCGGTTAAGGGGTAAGCGTTGGAGACGGTTTCTGAGTTGGTGTAATTGGTTGCGGCAGGTATCCAAATGATGAGTCACCGCCTCATGTAACGCCTCCTGACGCTGCTGATGTTCGCTAATTAGGGTTGCCAACTCTGGCACGGCGCGTTCAGCGGCGGCGGTGGGTGTGTGAGCGCAACAATCAGCGACTAAATCAGCTAAAGATTCATCCCGTTGATGACCAATTCCGGTTAATACGGGAATTGAACAGTTCGCGATCGCTCTGACTACTCGCTCATCATCAAAACCCACCAAATCCTCAGATGCGCCACCTCCCCGCGACAAAATCAGCAACTCAGCCCTCCCGTCTCGCTCAACTCGCTCAATCGCTGCCACAATCGATTCAGGTGCTAAATCCCCTTGCACTTGTGCCGGAGAAAACAACACAGATAACCCCGGATACCGTTGTCGCAGGGTGCGGCGAATATCTCCCCAAGCGGCGGCTTGGGGTGAAGTCACGACGGCGATCGTTTGCGGATGTATCGGTAGGGGGCGCTTGTGTTGAGCATCAAATAATCCTTCCGCCGCTAATCGTTGGCGCAGTTGATTATAGCGTAGTGCCTGTAACCCTTCTCCTCCTGGCAATACCTGCCAAACCATAAGCTGATATTGTCCCCGTTGCTGATAAATCCGGATACTGCCTAATGCAATCAACTGTTCTCCGGATTGAGGAAGTTGCACCAGCTTACTTAGCACAGAGTTCCACACCACGCATTGAATGGATGCCTTGCCCTCTAAATCTCGCAGGGTAAAAAACATACCACTCCGATGGCGGTTGGCACTAGAGACTTCTCCAATTACCCAAATCTTCTGGAGTTGGGTATCCTGTTCTAATAGATCCTGAATATAGTCGGTTAACCCCGCAACTGAAAGGGTTGTCTCTGGAAGCAATGAATTGGTATTGGTCATTTGTCCTTTGTCATTTGTCATACTCGCTAAGTAGGTGGACACAATTAACGTGAACGGTTGAGATTAGGGAACTCTTAACAGGGAACAGTAAGGGTTTGAGGTTTGTTCACAAAACTTAGTATGGTGCTGTTTTCTTTTGTCCGACTACTTATCGCGATGTCATTTGTCATTTGTCATTTAGTCGGGGCGGGTTTTGCAGCCAAGTTGGGGATAACAATCAATATTAGTCCCTAAACCCGCCCCTACACACAGACGTCATGGCACATCTTCCCCATCTTCCCCATTTTCCCCATTTTCCCCATCTTCCCCAGCACCCCTACCCCCACCAAATCCTCGAACTTGTCGATTGACCCAATAATGCTATAGTAGTACCTGTGTTCTATATTGGGGGGAGAGGAAATGCTGTCAAATGTTTCTCTCCAGTCCAAAACTTGGGATCAAAACACTGTAACAGTTTGGCAAAATTTTGGCGTTGATGAACGAGTTCTTAGCATTGACAAAATAGCATTTCCGTGATTTAGTCCCAAAAATCAGGTTCTCTTAATCTTGTCGGCAGTCGGCGTTAAAATAGAGCCAACTTTCTGCACGAATTCTCTGTCCATTTCAATAACAGTTCTTGAGGCATCCATGGCTACCCAAATTACCAACAGTCCCGAAAAGGAAAAAGCCCTGAACTTGGTACTCAACCAAATTGAGCGTACCTTTGGCAAAGGTTCGATTATGCGCTTGGGAGATGCCACCCGTATGAAGGTGGAAATTATCTCCAGTGGTGCAATTACCCTAGATTTAGCCTTGGGTGGTGGCTTGCCCAAAGGACGGATTATCGAGATTTACGGACCAGAAAGTTCTGGAAAGACGACTCTCGCCTTGCACGCCGTTGCAGAAGTGCAAAAGTCCGGTGGAGTAGCCGCATTTGTAGACGCTGAACATGCCCTTGACCCCACCTACTCATCGGCGTTAGGGGTTGACATTGAAAACCTATTAGTCTCTCAACCGGATAGTGGTGAATCGGCTCTGGAAATCGTCGATCAGCTAGTGCGATCGGCGGCTGTGGATATTGTCGTGATTGACTCAGTAGCCGCTTTGGTGCCTCGTGCAGAAATTGAAGGCGAAATGGGCGATACCCAAGTGGGATTGCAGGCGCGTCTGATGAGTAAGGCGTTACGCAAAATTGCTGGGAATATTGGCAAATCAGGCTGCACTGTCATTTTCCTGAATCAGTTGCGACAAAAAATTGGTATTACCTACGGCTCTCCAGAAGTCACAACAGGCGGTAATGCGCTTAAGTTCTATTGTTCAGTCCGCTTAGATATTCGCCGGATTCAAACGCTTAAGAAAGCCAGTGAAGGGGAATATGGAATTCGCGCTAAGGTCAAGGTGGCAAAGAATAAAGTTGCACCACCATTCCGGATTGCTGAGTTTGATATTATCTTCGGGCAAGGGATTTCTCGGTTAGGATGTCTGGTTGACTTGGCTGAACAAACAGGGGTGATTAACCGCAAGGGCGCTTGGTATAGCTACAACGGCGATAATATTGCCCAAGGTCGTGATAATAGTGTCAGGTATATTGAAGAGAATCCTGAATTTGCTGCGACGATTGAACAACAAGTGCGCGAACAACTGGATATGGGAGCTATGGTGTCCGCTAATTCCATCAATCCAGACGACAATGAGGATCAAGAGGAAGAAGAAAATTTGGAGGAAGATTAAGCTGAATTGCTTAAAATCTAATGGTGCGTTACACTTCGCTAACGCACCATGGTTCTGTTTAGCACAGAAGCTGTAATAGGTGGGCAGGGGTGGGGGTAGCTGCGATCGCGGCAAGGGGTTGGAATCCTGTTTTCCCCAGCATTGGCAAAAGATGCAATTTTGCTCCTTTACTTAAATCAGGTAAGCCCACATTCCCATTTAAGACCGAAGTCTAAACCAGAATGTGAGCTTACCCTGTCAGGGCTTCACGGGTTCATTTATCTGCCTTGATATAGGGTTTTTTCAGGCAGGTTGCTTTCGCTTCCTCTATTGTGCAACCGAACCTCAACCTATTGGGTATAGTTTTGATGAAATCTACTGGGATAAATATTAAATTTCTGTAAAAGTTTCCCCTAAAGAGCTTGCCACTCATGGGCTTCCAAAATTTGGCAGGCAGAGCGGGACGGTAACGGGCTAGATAGGGGCTGCTGAATAAGTGCTGTGGTGAAGGGGAGCGGGGAAAGCCCATTGATCAATAAAATATAATACCAGGTAGGGTGGGTTAGGCGGTAATTCAATTTAAAAAATCACCATTTAATTCAGTGTCCGCCGTAACCCACCAATCACAAAACTTGTAGTCTATTAATTAACAATACTTTAGGGATTAGCGACAAGGGATTTTCGCGCACACCTGTGATTTACAAACGCTGTCCCAGTTTCAGCCAGGAGAATACCTGTTCAACGGTTAGCTGTAGATTGAGGAAATCTGGCACAGGTAGCCTATCCTCTGGCTGTCGCATAATTTCTGGTAATTGGTTGGGGTAAAAACAAATTACTGACTTAAGCATTTATAGTCAGCGATGCCAGCGCTTATGGCGAAGACAGGGCAACTACAAACTTGGGTGTTAGTACCATTCCTCAAAACTCTCTAGCAATCGTTTAGGTTCTTCGTGTTTGGGTAGTGGAATCCGGATTTCTAATATTCCCTGGTCATAAGCCATTCTCCAAGCCCGATTATCTCCTACATCGTGCATTAAGGCTTGATACGTTTGCCAGCTAACCCCTCTGAGTGTAACGATTGGTTCAGCGCGAACTTGCGGTTGTTCGGTCGTTGATGTTGTTGTCACCGTCTAACCCACTATGACTAACTGTATTAATTTATAGTACACCACAAGCATAGGGTGGGCATTGCCCACCCTACTCCAAACGTTTTTTTATCTCTACTGGCTACAGCGCTTTTTCATAAATTCGATACGTCTTATAAATTGTCCCCCCCGATGCTTCAATCAACTTGCGAGACGGAAAATTATCTTCCCATACCCAACCCAGTTCTGCCCGTTTATAGGGCTTACCTTTCTTAATTCCCCCTTGCATTCCCAAATAAATTAACGCCAGCGGCACCATTTTGCGGCGATATTCTGGCAATGAAGCAATCGCAATCACCCGTCCTTGGTCAATTTTGCGGCGATACCAAAGAAACTTGAGAATTCCCAGCCAGTTGAGTTTCCCATTAACGTGTTTTAGGGGAATATTATAGTCCGGTAATCCCATGAAAAAGCCGATCATTTCCCCATTATCCTCCGCAATCGGGAATACATCGGGATCGACTAAACTCTGTAATGACTTCGCTTCTTCTAGAAATTCTTCCTCAGTTCTCGGTGCAGAACTCCAATTATTAGCAAAGGCACGGTTAAAGAGGTGATAAAGGCTCAGACAATCTTGTTTAAATCCTTCCCCTTTGGTTCTAATCGGGCGAAACGTGATCCCCGATTTACAGGCAATCTGATAGGCTTTCTTAAACTTATCCGATAAAGGCTTATCTAAGGGAAAATCATAAGCATAAGTATCCTTCGCTTTCTGCCAACCCTCTTTTTCCATAAATTCGGGATAGTAGGAAGGATTATAGGGCATCATCACCATGGGCGGTGTATCAAAGCCATCGACCAAAAATAAACAATTATTGTGGGTTGATAAATCAATCGGTCCCCGCGCCACAGTCATCCCTTGTTCCCGCAGCCACTGACAAGCCGCATTCAGCAGAGATTGCGCGATCGCCAAATCTTCGACACACTCAAAAAACCCAAATAAACCAACCGTTTTCCCCTCTCGTTCAATTAACCGTTGGTTCACCGCCGCCACAATTCGCCCCACCGCCTGGGAAGGATGGGACGAGTCTAGGGCGATAAATTGCTGTAATTTGCCGTAGCTGAAAAAAGGATTATCGGGAGCAAACTGCTTCGCCACCTCACTCCGCAACGGCGGTACCCAATTGGGATCATTGCCATAGACTCGTGCAGGTACATCCAGAAACAAGTCCTGATCGGCTGGAGTGGTTACAGTACGAATTTTTGTCATTCGTCTTATGTCCTTTGTCCTTTGTCATACTCGCTCCCGAAAAGAAACAAGTTACATCATCCCCCCTTTGACCCCAGACAAGTTAGGCGCTAATCATCGGTTTATATAAAAAATCCCGTGTTGCGACCATGGCGGCGACTAATTTATCCATCTCCTCCTTGGTATGCAAAACATTTGCTGTCATCCGAATACGGGGTTTGGCAATAAACCAGATGGGTGATACCCAAATCCCATGATTCTCTAACATATACTGACCAAATAATTTCGGATTAATTTCTGAGGGTAAAATTACCGGGATAACGTTCGTTTCACCAATGGCATCAAAACCCACCTCGACTAAGCGCGATCGCAAGTAGCGAGTATTTGCCTGAAGCTGGTTCACCAAGTCGGGATGACGGCGCACTTGGCGGATGCTCTCCAACGCGGCGGCTGTCAAAGGTGGCGACAAGGAAACGGTGCCAATCGACGTGGGAGAAACATTTAACAGCGGGATCAATTCTGCCAGAGGACTACTAATTGCCGCCCCTGCTGACGCCGCAAACTTGGAGAATGTGGTCATAATCAGCGGCACAACACCTTGCTCAATCGCGTATTCGGGTAGGATGCCAAAATGTTCGTAGACACCGCCACCCGTCGCCCCAATTGCCCCACTGGCATGCGCCTCATCCATAACCAAGACACTGCCTGGGTAATGTCGCAGCACCTTGATCATATCCGGCAGAGGGGCAATATCCCCATCCATCGAAAACACGGCATCGGAAATTACCATAATCCGATCATGGGGGCGAGCATAACGACGCAGTTTACGGGCTAAGTCCTCGGCATCACAGTGGCGATAGGCTCTCACCCGGACACGGGGACTATGACCAAACAACTTTCCCGAACGAGTTCCCGCGTTGACAACCGCTGAGACAATACAGCCATGATTGAGGACATCCGTTAAAATTAATGTCTCACGGGTATGCTGAAAGCCAGGAACAGGGATCGCGAGATGGCAGAAGGCATCCATCAAGGCTTGCATCGCCATCCACGCATTTAAAAACAGTTGGGTATGGGGTAGGTGCTTAAACTCCGAAATCTCTTGTTCAAGCTGTCGATGTAAATCAATCCGACCACTGAGTACCGATGTTGAACTGTTGGACGTACCGTATTGAAAGATAGCATCAACTGCGGCTTGGCGAACCGCCTCGTTCTGAACCAGACCCAAGACATCATTCGTACAGAACGTGAGAACCGTCTGACGCTTTCCGGTGGCGACTGATTCGATCTCGACTAAATTTCCTTGCTTTTTATGGCAAACATATTCGTCGGGCGCTAATCCACTATCGTACCACCGTTGGACGTACTCTTTGACAACTTCCACAACCTTACTCCTCTCACCTTTTCCTAGATAGACTACCGCTTCTGGCTATAGATGTGTGTTTTTCTCTTAAATTTACGTGATTATCCCGACTGAATAGCAAGCTCCATATTGGCAGTTTTATAGAGTACACGGTAATCCTAAATAATACAGGGTGATTGGACAGGGCGGCTTATGACAGACACTAACGCTGGCACATTGGCGATCGCTGTTGTTGGTGCGTTTTTAATTTCTGCTCTAGCAGGGTAGCATAGAACGCAACTCCCTGCGGGATTTGTTTTCATCTCCAGCTCTATGTCTAGGGTTTGGTCGCTAAAGCCCGTTCATATTGGCGCATAATCAGCCGCTGTATGGCAATAATCGCAGGATTGACTTCCACATAACGACGCTGGGGATTTGCCAGATAGGTTCGCTGCTCACTTTCCATCATCTCGATATCCTGGTTGAGAAATCGCATAAATACAAACCGTTCCAGTACGGTGGACAGGATGGGGTCAAATAGCTGGCGGAACCATTGGGGTAGGGGAACCTTGAAAAAGAATAGAGCAAAGGAGCGACTTTCGGTCAGTCCGATGGGGAGGCGCATCAGGTAGAGGTTAGAGACGCCTTCTAGGGAACTGTAATAATGGGGATAGCGATATTGTACCGATATGGTGCGCCGAGTCACTTGATCCGCGCGATCGCTTAATCCTAACCATTTCGCCATCCGCCCTTTATAGGAGACATCGTACTCCGCACAGACGGTATTTTCAGTTTCCTGCAACCGTTTGAGAACCGGATCAAACCATCCTTGCAGGTTTTGGTGCAAAAATCCATGAAAGACATCCATGGAATTTTCATTACAGATAGAAAAATGAGATTTCATCCTGGCACTCACGGGAACCATAAACCAGTCCGGATGGTCAAATTCTGGCATATCTGGCGGTTGGCAGGTTGTGGCTAATGCCGGATCTCCCGGAAAGATCCAAATCAGCTTGTATTTTTCCTGAATTGGGTAGGTACGAACTTGGGCGCAGGGTAGTTTCTGTTCCGGGGGAAAGTAGGGAATGCCAACACAATTGCCCCCGCCGTCAAACTGCCAGCCATGATAAGGACAGGCTAAATACTCATTTTGGACGATGCCTTTATGCAGTTCCACCCCTTTGTGAGGACAAGCATTTTCTAAAGCATGGAGTTGACCTGTAGAAGTCCGGTAAACGGCGAGCGATTGTTGCCATATCTTGACAGGCAAGATTTTACCCGGTTTGATTTGATTTGCCCAAGCCACAGGATACCAGTAGTTTGGGTTAATCCCCACTTCTCTAATCGCGTTTTGCACGTTTTGGCTGGTTAGCGTTGTCGCTAGTTCCATATCGGCGCCTCTGTTGTCGATTCATTTGACAATATTTACCTTGTTATTTTTGGGCAGTCAATGCATCGGATAGCCTTATGTCATTTGTCATTCGTCATTTGTCTCCCCTGCCTTGGAGCCTTCTGCTATAGTTGTCAAAATATTTAGGTATTTTAAGTTATGTTACGTGATCCTCGGCTGTTAGTGCTGCTAGTCGCTGGTTCCCTCACCACCATGGCGGGGGGAGTGGTGGCACCAATTTTGCCAGAGATGATCCAGCAACTTAACCTTGATCCGGCATTAGCTGGGAATTTGGTCAGCCTGCATTGCCTAACGATTGCCCTATTTAGTCCACCGTTAGGAATCGTAGCGGATCGAAAGGGACATCTGCGGGTGCTGATCCCGTCATTAATTCTCTACGCCTTATTTGGCGTAGCCGGTGCCTTCATGCACTCACTGATACCATTATTAATCGTGCGGGGACTCTTGGGTGCCGCCAGTGGCGGAATTGCGGCGGCGGGTTTGGGTATTTTGGGGAACATGTATGAAGGCGAAGCGCGATCGCAGGCGTTGGGATACGCCACCAGTACACTAACCATTATGGGCATTGCTTTCCCCATCCTTGGGGGTTGGGTAGGTTCGGTTCACTGGCAATGGGCATTTTGTCTCTATGGGGTAGGACTACCTCTGGCAATCTTAGCCGCACGGTTCTTACCGGAAAAATCCTGCCCAAAACCCAAGGGAGACGTTCAAGAGGCTGGAAGTAAACTGCGCCAGGTTTTAGGACGTCCCTACACCCTACGCCTCTTAGGGACACTCAGTTTGGTATCTGTTGCCATGTACGCGGTGGTCATTTATGCCCCGCAATATCTCAAACAAACCATTGACGCCACCAGTGTGGTTAATGGGATTGTTTTAGGATCACGGGCAATAGGCGCAGCTATTATATCAGCCTTTGGCGCGAAAAGGCTAGCCCAGCGCTGCGGACGACCTACAACGATTGCGATCGGGTTAGGTCTGATGGCGTTAACTTTAAGTACGATTCCCATCCTGCACCAACTGGGTTGGATTTTGGTGACGGCTGTATTCTTTGGTATGGGATTTGGTTTGGTACTCCCTACCCTTTATGGCACTCTGGCAAATATCGCCCCCCCAAATCTAAAATCCAGTGTACTAGCGGCTGGGACAGGGGCGGGGTTCTTGGGACAGTTTATATCCCCCATCCTGTTAGGACCCGTGTTAGCGTCCTGCGGTTTAGAGTGGGTGTTCTATGCGGCGGCGATTGTGTCACTATTGGCAGGATTGTTGCTATTTGCTCATAAATAATAAGTTATTGGTCATTGATTCGGGAATAGGGAATAGGGAATAGGGAATAGGGAACAGTAAAGATTTGAGGCTTATTCACATTTCTTAGTACAGCATACAGAATTTATGTCCAGGTACTTAGACGTGATCAGCTAACTTCCGTTAGGTCAAGTGGCTGCTTTACTTCCCCTTTAAACTATCTGCCAATTCTTAAAGATTTGAGTAATCTAGACGTGAACATCTATCTTCTTGGTTGAAAATTGGATAGGATTACATAAACATAGGAATCATAAACATTTAAGGGACAAAAATCATGTGAATTTAATCTCGCTGGAGTTAATTCTACCTTATGTTTTGTCCCCCTAATCATCTCCTTATCCTTATCCCATTTAGACCAGGACTTGCCCTTAGAGGTGTATCGTGCATCAATCCCCAATTTATTTCTCAGACACCTAAACTGTTCCTTTCAATGGATTGAAAGATATACCTAAAATGATGTTCATTGATGTTGTTTCTAATCCTACCGCAGGTATTGAGCTTAACTCCTTTCCAAAGGGTAATAATTACTTAAGCCGTCTTCGTCGTTTTATTCTTGCTAACAAAATCGGCAAGATGAAGACAAGTGATATTCAGGATCAATCTCAACTTTCAATTTTCCAGGACATTGATTTTACCGAGACTATTCATTCCCTGAAACAAAAAGGCATTTATCAAAACCTTAACCTCCCTGCACCGATTATCCAAGAAATCCGAGACTTGGCACTGACAAATACTTGCCATGAACCCAATAATCCCCAATTCAGGTTTCATGTCTCCGAAAAAGAAGAAGTTATGAGGCAGACTGGGAAACCATTGGTTCAGGGAATTTACAACAAGACTATAGTGTCATGTCCAGCAATCAAGAAATTAGAAACTGATTCAACATTATTAGCAATTGCTGCTACATACCTCAACGCCGAACCCATGCACCAAGACACTCAGCTTTGGTGGAGTTTTGCCGTAGAGTCAACGCTGTATCAGCGACGCCAAGAGGCTCAACGGTTTTGTCGAGACACGAATAACCCCCGTAGTTTGACCTTTTACTTTTATCTAACTGATGTGGATTTGTGCAGTAATCCTCACGTTTGTGTGCTGGAGAGTCACCGGAAGAAAAAACTTGCCTCTCGGTTTTTGCACAAAGACCATTCACTCCGAGAAATTAGTCAGTATTATGGCTATCCTAATATAACCTCTATTTGCGGTAAAGCAGGTTTTGGATTTGTAGAAGATGCCCGTTGCTTTCGCAAAAAAAGCTCTCCCAGCAGTAGCGATCGCTTAACTTTGGAACTCAAATTTACCGCCAAGCCAGGTTCACCGTCAAACATCCCCGGACATGGACTCTCGAAACTGATGCACAACCCGATCCAAACCTACAGAACGGGAAGCTTTGAATAGTATGCGATCGCCCGGTTGCACAAATTCAGTTAAATGCTGTACCAAAGCGTCATCTTGGGCAAAACTTTCGCTAGGTAATGCCGAAATTCCCCGAGTAATCGCTTCGGCTTCCCTATCCTTAAGAGTAATGAACACCGCATCTAATTGGAGTTGCTGGGCTTTCTGTCCAACTTGTTGGTGCAGTTGTTCCGAATGGTCTCCTAATTCCTTCATTGAACCCAAAACAGCAATGTGTCGCTTACCTGGTGTCTGGGCGAGGAGGTGCAACGCCGCGATCATGGCTTCAAATCCAGCATTATACGTTTCATCAAGAATCACGATATCATTGGGTAACTCATAGCGTTGCGATCGCCCCGCAGGCATCTGAACGGCTAATCCTTGAGTCAGGGGTGTCCAATCAATCCGGAGATGTTTCGCTACGGCTAAGGCGGCTAAATAATTGAGGGCATTATGTTCTCCCGGTAAGGGTAAGGGAAACGTGATATCATCCACCGTTACTCTAAACAGGTCAATGAGTTTCCCTTGGACATCACCCCCGTTTAAGCCAAACGTTAACGTTTCTCCCTGCCAAACCGTCGCTGCCGTATCCATGAGACGTTGGTTATCGTGATTGAGAATCGCCAAGCTAGTGTCCGGCATCTGCGCCAATAACTCACACTTCGCTTTAGCGATCGCCTCCTGTGATCCTAACAGTCCAATATGCGCCGTTCCCACATTCGTAATCATACCAATCGTCGGACGGGCAATCTGGGTCAATAGGGCGATTTGTCCAGAACCCCGCATCGCCATTTCAATCACGGCATAATCATGGTTGGAGTCTAATTCCAGCAACGTTTTTGGCACACCAATTTCATTATTGTAATTTGCCTGGGTTTTCAATACATTGCCTTGAGTCGATAAAACTGCTGCGATTAATTCCTTCGTCGTCGTTTTTCCCGCAGAACCCGTAACCGCAATCACCGGAATATCAAACTGATCCCGCCACCATCGAGCCAGTTGCTGATATGCCTGTAGAGTATCATCAACTTGAAGCTGCGGTATACCTTGAAGATGATACCCTTGGTCACGGTTGGCAATTACCGCGATCGCCCCTTTCTGAATCGCTATCTCAGCGTAATCATGTCCATCAAAGGTTTCCCCCCGCAGCGCTAAAAAGATTTGACCGGGTTCCAGGTTACGGGTATCAGTCGTAACACCATAGACCCCATTAACCGTCATCGGTACGGACAGATTAACCGGAGTAGCCGCGAGGACTTCGATGAATTGGGTTAACGAAAGCTGACAAGGCATAATTCCAGGGTGATGAATCGGTTGTGGCTAGTTGTGATGGTGGGAGTGGGCGAGCCACACTCATCCCCTACCCCATGTCCGACTTATTCAACAGTCTAAGTCAAAGATCGAATTCGCGTTTTCTACTAAATTTACTGAATCTTTACAATTTTGCAGCATAATTTTACGGAATGATCCATACTTAGTTTAGTATGCTTACTATATAGGGATAATCTCGTCTATATAGATTTAAGCAATCCTTGACCAAGTTCCTTTAGGCAGGGTAATTCATAAAGGGCATCAGGGTTTTCGGTTGTTGAGGTACAGGGCAAGTCAAATTTGAGCTTAGATCTGCCAAATTCCATTCAAATCGACCAGCCCACGGCGTTTGCGCGTAGGGGGGCAAACTGAAGTGACTACTAGTACTTGGACAGACTCTGACATCAGACAAACCAGCTCACAAGAGCAGCAACTGTACGACCATCTCCTGTATTGCGTACAGGTAGAATCTCCGACGCAGACAATAGACCGCTTCAAACAGCTATTCATGGACGGCTCTCGATATCCAGAGCCGGAAATCTGGATGGTATTGGAAAAGCTAGCAATGGATAAGCAGGCTGAACAAGAATTCAAGTTCATCCTGAATCGCTGCTGTCACATTCTAATTAACCGCTGGCAAATACAACCGCAACACCAAAGCGCCATCCCTGAGTTGGTGGCATTACTGGATAATATTCCACCCGCAACCGGGGTTTACTCTCGCGGTTCTAGGCGTTTACGCCACCTGCTACAGCTTTTCAAAGAAACTGAGCAATATCTTACCCTACATCGCTTATCTCAGGTGGTTGGTGAAACCTCCACCAGTTCTAAAGAAGTTGGACCCCTCATTCAGCGATATCCCTATCTGTATGAACATTGTTTACTGAGTGAAGATAGTAGTTGCGAACATCGGCAAACCGTCCGGCAGATTCAATCTCGGCTCCAGCAGCGCTTCGAGTTCGATTTGTCAAAGTACGTGACTTATCAGGTGCGATGCGCCAAAATGAAACGTCGGGACTCGCAAGAAGCGTCCAGCCAAATTATCCAGCCTGTCAAAAATCCTACCCTTTTAACAGATCATGAGTTGGGGACTGCCCTAAAACAGTTTGTCGGCAAAGTCCAAGGCTCTCATACGTGCCGGGATTTAGCTCAAAGTTTCCTCACCCATAGTAGCCAGACCTCTTGCTACAAAGACTTTAAGGACGATTTGTATGAGTATCTGACGGCTTCCATTGATTCAGCCTACGGAAAACGCCAGTTTAATAGTCGGTTGTATGAGCATCTGAAAAATACCTTACCTCAAAGCGATAATCAGAAGCCCAGCGAATTTCTGATTATGCGAACTTGTAGCCAGTTATTCAATTTTCTGGTGGTTGAGAGTTCTGTGCGCCCGAAACATTTTGTTTTTGTCGATCTAATCACGAATTTAGGCGCAACGGTTACGACGGTGTTACTACTCAAGATTGTGCTGCTATGTCGTAAAGTTAAGCCCTATTTGGAAAAGCGATTTTCTATTTTGTTTAATCATTACGAGTCTTCAACTAGGGATGGTGTACCCTGGTTAATTAAGTCTCTGGAAAACTTGAATGTGGCTTTTAGTATTCATTTTGGCAGAGCTGACGTGTCCTGTCTGAATCAAATTATGTAAATGGGGAGCAAGAATTAATGGTCGATCCGCCTGTTCCTGGAACCGTTCAAATACGGCTAGGTCGTGACCGGACTCAGTGAGTCTTTTACGTGAGGGTAGCCCGTGTGAATCCGCTAGGGGAGTCGGCTTCCCGTACTAAACGACCAGTTGAACTGTAGCAAGAAAGCCTATTCCCTATTGCCTCTCCCCACCACCAGACTTATTCAGCAGACCCTATTTAGGGCGCGTGAAACCCCAAGTCTGTGCCTTTTCCCCCATGCACCAATGCCAGCTTCTGGTAACGCTGTGCATGTTCGATTAGTTCAGCTGCCTCGGTTTCCGAAATATCGCGGACTTTTCGCGCCGGAATGCCAACCACCAGCGATAAAGGCTCAACATCTTTGGTCACTAATGCCCCAGCACCGACAATGCTGCCATATCCCACCCGCACACCATCTAAGATAATCGCACCAATCCCAATCAAACATCCCCGTTCAACATGAGCCGAATGGACGACAGCCCGATGTCCAATCGTCACATGGTCTTCCAGAATCGTAGGTTTACCGGGATCACCATGTAAAATCGCACCATCCTGAATATTGGTGCATTCACCAATCTCAATCCGTTCGACATCACCCCGCACTACAGCACCATACCAAATACTGGCTCCCGATGCGATCGCGACGTCACCGATAACCACGGCATTGGGCGCAACAAAGGCGGCTTGAGACTGATCAACAGCAGACCAATAGGAGGGAGTTGGGGAGAACTGGGGATGAGAGTCAGTCACGATTGCCGATAAAACAGATGAGTGTGTTTGAGCGTATTCTATAATTGATGAAGCCACCGATGTATTTACACAGGTACTAGTGCAATAGCCGAATGACGATACCTTAAACCCTTGATGATTAATCCTAGTTTACAGTACCCCATATTCGGTTCAGAGATTCAATGTCCTCACTGTCGGCAGTCTATTCCGGCATTGACATTGACCGATACCTATTTGTGTCCCCGGCATGGTGCTTTCGAGGCAGACCCCAAAACTGAAGAACTCATCCACTTACAATCGGGGCGTCATTGGCGTCAATGGCAGGGTGAATGGTATCGTCAGCATACCCATCCGGATGGAATTCGCTTTGAAATTCACGAAGCCCTCGATCGCCTGTACACTCAAGGCTATCGGGCAACACGGGTAATTATTGCCAGTCGCTATCGAGATTTGGTTAGTGCTTATCTGGAACGAAGTACCCCTTGGCGGGGACAATCGGAACCGGGACGCCCGCGACTTTATGGTTTACCTGTGGCATTTAGCCCAGAACCAGAGGACGATCCTTGTTGGGAAGTGATTAATTTCGATTTGGAAAAAGAGCCAGGAATTCCGGTACGCTATCCTTATTTTCGATTATTTGAGTGAATTGTCATTGGTCATTGGTCATTGGTCATTCGTCCTTTGTCATTTCAGGACTTACGCACAAACGCCATTTATGGTAGGGGTACGGCATTGCCGTGCCCCTACAGGTAGCGCCTGTGCCGTCAAGAAAACGTAAGTCCTAATTCCTATCATTAAGTCGGGGCGGGTTTAGTTAAGTTAGGGGTTTAAGTTAAAGTGTTATCAGTAAAACCCGCCCCTACAGAGATCAACAATTAAAATTATTCGTGAATCATGCATCATGCTTCAATTCGCACGGCTGATATCCATCGCGCGATCGCCTTCTACGAACAATTAGGGTTTACGGTTTGTGAACGCTTCACGGCGGGGATTACCCTAGCCTGTTGGATGGAGGGATTAGACGGACGAATTGAACTGATTCAAATCCCAGAACCTAAACCTGCACCGGATGCGTTTGGGGATGAACATTATGTCGGTTACTATCATCTTTCCTTTGATCTCACTGAAACAGTTCCTGACTTACCCAGTTGGCTAGAATCGCTACAACAGAGGCTAGCTGAGGCATCGAGTCAAAATCCGGATCAGTTTCAGCCGCTGAAAATTCTCTTAGAACCCACTCAACAAATTATCGGCGATCGCGTGTACGAGGTGGCATTTATTGCCGATACCGATGGATTACCCTTGGAATTTATCCGAGTTTTGGCAACCCGCTAATTTGTTCCAGACGTTGCATACAACGTCTCTACACCCATTGCTTAACGGGTGGATTAAAATTGTAGGGGCGCACCGACGTGCGCCCGTGTCAACTTAGAGTGAAAAGCCGGGGGTGTAGGGGCAGGTTTGACGACTATCGTTTGAAATGGTGCGTTACGCTGCACTCTCCTCACCCTACACCCGCCCCGACTTAGTGATAGGAAAGCAAACAAATGACATAAGACAAATGACACCTTAAAATCCTAGTCATCATCTCTTGATGAGAGAACTAAATTCTCTGTGTAATCAGTGTCAATAAGCTCTTACCTCCCCACCCCTATCTCTCCCAGCAATCCGTGAAATCAGTGTTTTGACAAATGACCAATGACATTGAAGCATTATTAGATAACATCTATAATTCCTTTACCCCAATGCCACTTCCGGCGGGTGATCCTCAATATGTGGAATGTCGGGAGGTTCGGGGTGATGTGGAAATTCAACAAGATTTAGGCAAAAGCATTCGGCGTTCCAAAGAGTTAACCTGTCAGTTGTATTCTGGGTATCGTGGCGCGGGTAAGACGACGGAATTGTATCGACTCCAGACGTATCTGGAAGAGAAAAACTGCTTTGTGGTTTATTTTGCGGCGGATGAAGAGGATATCAGTGTCCAAGATGTTCAATACACGGATATCTTACTGGCTTGTACGCGCCATTTACTCGCCCAGCTTCAACACGCTGATTCTACACCCATCGCCAACTGGTTACGCGATCGCAGAGAGGAACTTAAAGACTTTTTTCTGCAAGACGTGAAGCTGGAGAAGCTGACAATTGAAGCCCAATTAAATCAGTTTGCCAAGCTAACGGCGGCGATTCGCACGGAACCCAGTCAACGCCAGAAAATTCGCGAGAAGGTAGAACCCCATACGGAAACCTTACTGAAGGCACTTAATCAATTTATTGCTGATGCCCAGCAGAAGTTACCCGATGGTAAAACTCAATTAGTGATTATTGCCGATAACTTAGATCGGATTGTCCCCATTTTCCGCGAGAGTGGGCGCAGCAATCATGAGGAGATTTTTCTGGATCGTCATGAACAGCTTAAGGCTTTAGATTGTCATATTGTTTATACCGTCCCCATTTCCATGATTTATTCTAAATGGGCGACAGATTTAAAAGATAACTATGGCATTCCCAAAGTTCTGCCCTCGGTGATGGTACAGTGGCAGGATGGCAGTGTCTATGAACCGGGTATTGCCAAGTTGAAGGAAACGATTAAACGCCGGATTGAACCCTATACAGATTTAGACTTAGAAACCGAAATCTTTGCCGCGCCAGACGTGCTGGAACAACTCTGTCGCATGAGTGGTGGGTATATGCGAGACTTAATTCAACTGGCGCAAGAAGCCACCAATCGAACCGAACAATTACCGATTTCAGCGCGGGCGGTACAACGGGCAATTGCGGAACTGCGAGATGTTTATCAACGGGCGGTGGAAGAGGATCAATGGCAGATTCTTGCCCAAGTTTATAAGAGTAAAGAAATTGGCAATGATAACCTGCACCGGGGTTTATTATTCAGCCGTTGCTTATTGGAATATCGCTATCTTAATCAGCAGGGAGACAAGCACACCTGGTATGATGTTCACCCGATTATCTTGGATGTATCTAAGTTTAAAGATGCTTTAAAACAAGTGGATGATGCCAATCACGCCTGATTCATTACCCCCAGAAACGTTTGATCAAGTCTACCGTCGGCTGTTACGGGCGCTGCGGCGGAAGAAGGGATTTGGTTTATTTTTTGTGCAATCGGGTGAGCGTCAGGCGAAGCAAATTATTGAGCAACTGCGGCGAGATTTACCTCAGAAAAAACTATCCCTGTTGCAGATTGAGCGGGAAACTCAAACGCTTTATGACCAAATTGCTGAACGAAGAGAACAAGAAGGCTTTGATATTTTAGTGATTCGGGGGATAGAACAGGCGTTATATGAGTATGAAGATACGAAACGCCTGAGTGGTTGGACGGCGGCAGAAATCTATACTTATAGTTGGAAAGGTGTGCCGCCGATTTTAAGTCACTTAAACCAACAGCGAGAACGGTTTGGCACAGATTTTCCCTGTAGTTTTGTCTTTGTTGTCCCTTCCTTTGTCCTGAACTATTTTATTCAGCGGGCACCGGATTTCTTTGATTGGCGTTCAGGATTATTTCATTTTCCCTTAACTGAGGAAGAGCGGCAAGTTAGATTAGAACAGTTATCAACAGGAGATTTGCTGCACTATTTAAAACTGACTCCAGAAGAACGGGTGATTAAAACTTTAGAGTTAAACGACTTACTTGACGAAAGTAGCAATAGTCCAGAAACGACAGCTAATTTACTTTGTAAGCATGGCTTACTGTTTTTTAGCGGCAAGAACTATGAGAAAGCCATAGCGAGTTTTGACCAAGCCATTGCCCTGAATCCTGATTACTATCAAGCCTGGTTGAATCGCGGCATCGCATTAGGAATGTTGGAGCGATATGAGAAAGCCATAGCGAGTTTTGACCAAGCTATTGCCCTCAATCCTGATGCCTATGACGCTTGGAATAATCGCGGCAACGCATTAAGCTATCTGGAGCGATACGAGGAAGCCCTAGCTAGTTATGACCAAGCTATTGCACTCAATTCTGATAACTATCAACTCTGGTTTAATCGCGGCAACGCATTAAGAAATCTGGAGAGATATGAGGAAGCCCTAGCCAGTTATGACCAAGCCATTGCCCTGAATTCTGATTACTATCAAGCCTGGTATAGTCGCGGCATCGCCTTAGGGAATCTGGAGAGATATGAGGAAGCTATAGCCAGTTATAACCAAGCCATTACCCTAAATTCTGATTACTATCAAGCCTGGTATAGTCGCGGCATCGCTTTAGGAAATCTGGAGAGATATGAGGAAGCTATAGTGAGTTTTGACCAAGCTATTGCTCCCCATCCTGATTACTATCAAGCCTGGAATAATCGCGGTTTAGCTTTAGAAAAGCTGGAGAGGTATGAGGAGGCTATAGCCAGTTATGCTCAAGCAATTTCCCTCAATTCTGATAACTATATAGCCTGGAATAATCGCGGTGTAGCCTTAGGAAATCTGGAGAGATATGAGGAAGCTATAGTGAGTCATGACCAAGCAATTTCCCTGAATCCTGATTACTATCAAACCTGGTATAATCGCGGTTTATCCTTAAAAAATTTGGAGAGATATGAGGAAGCCATAGTCAGTTATGACCAAGCCATTGCCCTCAATCCTGATGACTATCAACCCTGGAATAATCGCGGTGTAGCCTTAGGAAATCTGGAGAGATATGAGGAAGCCATAGCCAGTTATGACCAAGCTATTTCCCTCAATCCTGATTACTATCAAGCTTGGTTAAATCGCGGTATCGCTTTAGGAAATCTGGAGAGATATGAGGAAGCCATAGCCAGTTATGACCAAGCTATTTCCCTCAATCCTGATTACTATCTAGCCTGGTTTAATCGTGGTAACACATTAAGAATGCTGAAGCGATATGAGGAAGCTATAGCCAGTTATGACCAAGCCATTGCCCTCAATCCTGATAACTATCAAGCCTGGTTGAATCGGGGCATTGCATTAAGAATGTTGAAGCGATATGAGGAAGAAATAGTTAGTTATGACCAAGCCATTGCCCTCAATCCTGATAACTATCAAGCCTGGTTGAATCGCGGCGTAGCCTTAGTAAGGCTAGAGCAATACGAGGAAGCCATAGCCAGTTATGACCAATCCATTGCTCTCAATCCTGATAGCTATGAAGCTTGGTATAGTCGCGGCATCGTATTAATAATGTTAGCGCGATACGAGGAAGCCATAGCCAGTTATGACAAAGCCATTACTCTCAATTCTCATGACAAAAAGCCGCGTCTTGTCTTAATCGTTCGCTTCCTATTAATGGCAGTTATTTTTTACCTATGCTTAATTGGGCATTGGTCGATGTCATCGATAACAAAATCCAAAAAGCCAAACGACTCATCCAGAAAAGCTTAACCTGTTGTCATGGCGATGACACTCAAGAAAAACTCTACATCGCGATTGGCACAATAGCACTGGGTAAAAAACAAGACGGATTACAAAACCTGCAAGACATTCTCAGCACTCTAACTCACCCTTCAAGAATTGGTGTGATTCGTGGCGGCGTTCTCGAATCGGCGGAACTATTAGCCCGCTATCCTGCTGAATTTCCAGGAATTGACCAAGCTTTAGCGATGCTCAAACACACTTTGCAGCGAGTAAGTTAGGTTAACGTCGGAAACCCAACGGATTAGAAAAAGCAACAGAATATTACCGATAATATTGGCTACAGTTTAAGGTTGTGATTGGTGGGTTACGGCGTATATTTCATTAAAAGGTTACTGGAAAAAGGGGATAACCGCCTAACCCACCCTACTGACTATCGATGTGTACAGGTATTTTGATGGATTGTAACCGTAGGGGCGCACCGACGTGCGCCCTTTCCACCCCATTAATGTGCGCCCGATTTCACCGTATACAGCGCTTAATTCTGTAATAAAGTACAGTAGATCAAAGTCCCCCTTTTTAAGGGGGATTTAGGGGGATCGAAAATGTACCGCATAGCAGAGCAAACTGCTGTAATTTAAGCCATAATCTTGACAGTCAATTAGGGATAATATTGGCTGTATTTTATGAAGGTTGTTGGTGGGTTACGGCGGATATTTCATTAAAAGGTTACTGGGAAAAAGGTAGAACCGCCTATACCTCCCTGGAGTCGTGACACTCCTTAATTGGTGTATTTGTATTGTTGGGGCGCATGGCGTGCGCCCTTTCCCCCTCCATCAATGTGCGCCCGATTTCACCGTATAATTTAAGCCATAATCTTGACAGAAAAAAAATTGTGGATTAGATTTGCAGCTTTTATGGGCGCACGTCGGTGCGCCCCTACAGTTTCTGGATTGTTAACCGTATGCCTGGGTTTCATCTTCTCAATCGCTATTTTGTCCCCCTTCTCCTGTTTAGCCTCTGCTTTAGCGCTGTGCTGCTTTTCTCCAATACAGCAACGTTGAGTCAAACTCCTCTATCTAATTCCAATTCTGATTCTTCATTGTCTCTAACTGAAACGGTGCGTAAAACGGTATTGGATAATGGCTTAACGGTTCTCACCAAAGAAGTCCATTCTGCCCCAGTTGTCACCGTTCAGGTGTGGTATAAGGTGGGTTCACGGGATGAAACCCCAGGATTAAATGGAATCTCGCACCAACTTGAACATTTAATGTTTAAAGGAACGACGAATCGCCCGATTCAATTTGGTCGTTTACTGAGTGCGTTGGGGGCAGATTCTAATGCATTTACCAGTTATGACCAAACGGCATATTACAACACCGTTGAGCGCGATAAACTAGAGGCTTTGCTGATTCTGGAAGCGGATCGAATGCAAAATGCCCAGATTAATTCTGAACAACTGGCGACTGAAAAAGGAGTGGTTATTTCAGAATTGGAAGGGTATGAAAATGATCCCGGATATCGTCTCGATCGCGAAATCATGCGCCAGGTTTTTCCTAATCATGCTTATGGATTGCCCGTTGGGGGGACTAAGGAGGATGTAGAAGGGTTTACCCTAGAACAGGTTGAGGATTATTATCGCACTTATTACCGTCCTGATAATGCCACGGTGATTATTGTGGGTGATTTTGAAACCGATGCAGTGTTGAAGGCGGTAAACCAGCATTTTGGCACAATTGATGCACATCAGTCTGGGAAAGATGGGGGTGTAGGGGCGGGTTTGACGGATAACATAAGACACCAAACCGATAACTTACCTAAACCCGCCCTTCCGGGGGAAAGCGGAGGTGTAGGGGCGGGTTTAACAGATAACATAAGACACCAAACCAATAACTTGACTAAACCCGCCCCGGTGGAACGTCTGGAAGATGGGAAGAATTTTGTAATCTTGGAACAACCCGGTAGTGCAGCGCTGGTGCAGGTGGTTTATCCTCTCCCGAATGTTACTCACCCGGATGTTCCCGCTATTGATGTGATGGATTATATTCTGACATCGGGACGAAGTTCTCGCATCTATCAGGCTTTAGTCGAGTCGGGATTGGCAAGTGATGCGGGGGGATATGCAGCGAATTTTCGCGATCGCGGCTGGTATGCTCTTTTTGTTACGACTGATCCGGGTGAGGATCTTACCGCGATCGCACAGGTTCTCCAAGAGGCGATCGCATCTTTACAAACCCAGGGTGTCACTGAGGCTGAACTCAACCGCGCTAAAGCCCAACTGAAAGCCGAACTGATTCTAGAAAATCGCGATGTTACCAGTCAAGGCTTCCAATTCGGGGCAAATCATACCACCGCCGGGGATTATCGATTCACGGATCAGTATTTAGCCGCCGTTGCTCAAGTCTCCAGCCAAGCGGTACAACGTGTTGCCCAAGCTTATCTTACCCCCCAACAGCGCACAGTTGGCTTCTTCCAACCCACTCAGATTCAGGACGAACCCAGTCACGGTATCGGTCAATTTAGTAAAACATCTGAACATTTTTATGGCGAGTCTCCCGTTGATCCCGCCGAAGTCGCCCAATATTTGCCTCCTGGGGTTACAGATGCAACGTTAACCACAACTCAACCCCTACCGGAACGATTAACGTTAACATCAGGATTGCAAGTCTTGCTGTTACGCGATCGCAGTACGCCGACTGTTACCTTAACCGGATATATTAAAGCAGGTCGAGCAAATGATCCGCCTCAAAAGTCCGGTATAGCCGAACTCACCGCAGACAACCTGATGAATGGAACTCAGACTCAGGATGCATTGACCCTAGCTCAACGTTTAGATGATCGGGGAATTGATCTAGACTTTTATACCGTGCGGGAAGGAACCTTTATCACAGCGAGTGCATTGTCTGCTGATTTATCCTCCTTAATTCAACCCCTCAGTGATGTCTTACAACGGGCGACATTTCCCCCAGATCAACTGGAATTAAGCCGTCAACGGGCATTAACGGATCTGCAAATCGAACTTGATGATCCCGCCTCTGTCGCCCAACGTACCTTAGCCCAAACCCTTTATCCCCAAAATCATCCCTTTCATCATTTCCCAACCCTGGAAAGTCTGAGTCAGATTACTCGTGATGATGTCGTGCAATTCTATCAGACTTATTATCGCCCCGATCGCACAATCCTAACCCTAGTAGGCGACTTTAACCCCCAGGAAGTGCGATCACTCCTCGACCAAGAATTCGGCAATTGGACAGCCACCGGAAAGCCGCCCCAGTTAACCGTTCCAGCCGTTCAGCTTCCCCCTAACACCGTGCGTGTCAATCGAGTTTTACCGGGGAAATCCCAATCCGTCACCTTGATGGGAAACGACGCCATGAATCGCACTGATCCGCGCTATTATGCTGGATTAGTTCTCAATCAAATCATCGGCGGCGATACCCTAGCCAGTCGATTAGGAAGCGTGATTCGCGATCGCTTAGGCTTAACTTATGGGATTTACAGTTACTTCAAACCGGAATCTATGATGGTTTCTTTGTGATTGAACAACGGTTGAGCGCAGTCCCCATCTAAAATCATAAGATTTAGATGGGGTTAGCGAAACATTAATAATTTGGCTATAATACTAACAGGTACGGCGGCATTTATTTGTTCGGCACGACCTACAGGTAGAACCTAGAAAACTTAAGATTATAGGGTTCCAGTAGAGACTATTTGTTACAATAACGCATCTACTGGGTAAAAATCTTAGTGCGT